>NZ_JAMYDZ010000006.1:0-273378 GCF_024129905.1 Pseudomonas sp. 21LCFQ010
TGCGCCCGTGAGGGCAGATAACCAAGGCGTTGCCTTGGTTATCTAATAATCAGCGGCTGAAAATCGGGCCTTTCGGCATCCTCAAGCCGTCCATTTCCGGCTGATGGGCAACTTGTTCGGAGTTTCCTTAGCTACCTTGATACTTGGAAGATCTTCCGCGAAGATCATGCGGTAGCTTATTCCCTTGCCTCCCCAATAGTCTCGCTCAATTTCAAATTTCTCAAAGACTCTCTTCCTACTAATATCTGTTAGCTCAAATAATTCCTTTTTATATTTAATAGAGTATGCTTCTAAGTATGTTCCCTGCTGTCCGTTATCAATAGTAAGCATGAAATCAGCAGTGAAAACGTATGGAACCTTTGTCCCAGGATAGAATGCAGGAGTAATATTTTTTGATATGGCTATCCGATGTGTTGCAGCGTAATCCGTTATAGGGAATTGTTCGCGGATGTCTAGCACCCGAGGATTGAACTCCATCAAAACTAGGAAATTGGCTTCGCCCGTCGACAGGATCTGGTGGGGCCGGTGTATTTTCACCCCCGGGATCCATCGAGAAACCCCACGCGATGAAAAGGAATCTATCTTCAGCCAAGGAATATAGGAAGACAGGGTGCCCTGGCCGGCTCCGCCAGCAATGACCTTGTCCACATACGATTGGCTGACAACCTTTCCACGGGGCTGCTTGAATGACTTGTTCTTGATTGTCGGGAGCCGTGATCTAGCCATAACGCACACCAAGCAAGGTGAGTGGCCGTCTCTCGGAGACATAAGCAGGAGATCGAGCCCTGAATAGCCCTTGATATTACTCACAGGTACGTCTTGTGTCGTACCTTTTTTATCGTGCCTTAGCTAATTTATCCAAAGACAACGATCCATCTCTGAAGCAAATCAAGACGGTGAGGGCCCTTTTAGAAGAAGAAAATAGGAAATCGGGATCCTGATCGGATCCCGAAAATCCCCGTAAACACGGGTTGTTCCCTGCCCTTTTTCACTGTGTTCGACGTTAATTCAATGTGTTTTACCTAATTATCCAAAGACACCAGTCGCCCGCAACCTGTGGATAACCTATTCCACAGTCACCGACTTCGCCAAGTTACGCGGCTGATCCACATCGGTGCCCTTCAACACCGCCACGTAATACGACAGCAGTTGCAGCGGCAAGGTGTAGAGGATCGGCGCCAGGGTGTCGCTGATGTGCGGCATGCCGATCACGTGGATGCCTTCGCCGCTCTTCAAGCCAGCCTTCTCGTCGGCAAACACAATCAGCTCACCACCACGGGCGCGGACTTCCTGCAGGTTGGATTTGAGCTTTTCCAGCAGTTCGTTGTTCGGCGCCACGGTGACCACCGGCATGTCGGCGTCGACCAGTGCCAGCGGGCCGTGTTTGAGTTCACCGGCCGGGTAGGCCTCAGCGTGGATGTAGGAGATTTCCTTGAGTTTGAGCGCACCTTCCATGGCCACCGGGAATTGCGCGCCCCGGCCCAGGAACAGGGTGTGGTGCTTCTCGGCGAACAGTTCGGCGACTTTATCCACAATGCTGTCCATGGCCAGGGCTTCGCCCAGGCGCACCGGCAGGCGGCGCAGTTCTTCGACCAGTTCGGCTTCGACACCGGCTTGCAGGCTGCCTTTGACCTGACCCAGCGACAGGGTCAGCAGCAGCAGCGCAACCAGTTGGGTGGTGAAGGCTTTGGTGGAGGCCACGCCGATTTCCGGGCCGGCCTGGGTCAGCAGGGTCAGGTCTGATTCGCGTACCAGCGAGCTGGTGCCGACGTTACAGATCGCCAGGCTGGCCAGAAAGCCCAATTCCTTGGCGTTGCGCAGGGCCGCCAGGGTGTCGGCGGTTTCGCCGGACTGGGAGATGGTCACGAACAAGGTGTCAGGCTGCACCACGACCTTGCGGTAGCGAAATTCGCTGGCGACTTCGACCTGGCATGGAATGCCCGCCAGACCTTCAAGCCAGTAACGGGCGACCATGCCGGCGTGGTAGCTGGTGCCACACGCAACGATCTGCACGTTACGCACCTTGGCGAACAACTCGGCAGCCTGTGGGCCGAACGCGTGGACCAGCACCTGTTGCTGACCGAGGCGACCTTCCAGGGTGCGCTGTACGACCTTGGGCTGCTCGTGGATTTCCTTGAGCATGAAGTGGCGATACTCACCTTTGTCAGCGGCTTCCGCGCCTTCGTGGTACTGCACCACTTCACGGGTCACCGGCTGGCCGTCTACCGACCAGATCTGCACGCTGTCGCGGCGAATTTCGGCGATATCGCCCTCTTCCAGGTAGACGAAGCGGTCGGTGACTTGGCGCAGTGCCAACTGGTCGGAGGCCAGGAAGTTCTCGCCCAGACCCAGACCGATCACCAGCGGGCTGCCGCTGCGCGCTGCCAGGATACGGTCCGGCTGGCTGGCGCTGATCACCGCCAGGCCATAGGCACCGTGCAGTTGCTTGATCACCGCCTTGAGCGCATCGGCCAGTTCCGGAATGCTTTTGAGGGTGTGGTGCAGCAAGTGGACGATGGTTTCAGTGTCGGTGTCGGAGCTGAACACATAGCCCAGGCCCTGAAGCTGCTCGCGCAGGGCTTCGTGGTTCTCGATGATGCCGTTGTGGACAACTGCGATGTCATGTGCAGAAAAGTGCGGGTGGGCGTTGTGTTCGGTCGGCGCGCCATGGGTCGCCCAACGGGTGTGGGCGATGCCCAGACGGCCAGCCAGCGGTTCGGCGGCCAGGGCCTGCTCCAGTTCGCTGACCTTACCGACCCGGCGGCGCCGCTCAAGCTGGCCGTCGTTGCTGAAAACAGCCACGCCCGCGCTGTCATAGCCACGGTACTCCAGACGCTTGAGGCCTTCGACGAGGATGGCCGTGATATTACGTTCGGCAACGGCGCCAACGATTCCGCACATGGTTGATCTCCTAGCTGACAGCGGCGCAAATGACAGTAATGCCACGAGCCTGTATCTGTTCGCGAGCCTCAAGGGGCAGGCGTTCATCGGTAATAAGGGTATGGATACCGCTCCAGGGCAGTTCCAGATTGGGAATTTTGCGGCCAACCTTGTCGGCCTCGGCCATGACCACGACTTCGCGGGCGACCTCGGCCATGACCCGGCTCAGACCCAGCAATTCATTGAAGGTTGTGGTGCCACGCTGCAAATCGATGCCATCGGCGCCGATGAACAACTGGTCGAAGTCGTAAGAGCGCAGGACCTGCTCGGCGACCTGCCCCTGGAACGACTCCGAATGTGGGTCCCAGGTGCCACCGGTCATCAGTACCACCGGCTCCTGTTCCAGTTCGGTCAGGGCACGGGCGACGTTAAGGGAGTTGGTCATCACCACCAGGCCAGGCTTGGCCCCCAGTTCGCCGATCAACGCAGCGGTGGTGCTGCCGCTGTCGACCACGATCCGCGCATGCTCACGAATGCACTCAGCCGCTGCACGGGCGATGGCTTGTTTATAACGTGATACCGGCTGGCTTTGATCGGTGATCAATTCCTGCGGCAGGGTCACCGCGCCACCGTAACGGCGCAGCAGCAGGCCATTGCTCTCCAGCGCCGTCAGATCCTTTCGAATCGTAACTTCTGAGGTTTCGAAGCGCTTGGCCAGATCATCCACAGTGACCTCGCCCTGCTCATTGAGCAAAGCGAGGATCTGATGGCGGCGTTGCGGCGTGTTACGTTTCGACATTTCGGGTTAAGTTTCGATTCGAAATTTAAGTTGCGCAATAAAAACTCATCGAAAGCCTGCCGTCAAGGGTGTGAATAACTTTTTGACGGCCGCCGTATCTGACGCTGTGCATAACTTCGCGGCAATAACCGCGAAGCTGCACGAACCAAGGGCTGTGAATAACTTACTTCTTGCTGGCTTTGACCGGGCGTTTCCAGCCATCGATATTGCGCTGACGCGCCCGCGCCACAGCCAGTTGTTCGGCGGGCACGTTCTGGGTGATGGTCGAACCGGCGGCGGTGGTGGCGCCCGACGAGATATCCACAGGGGCGACCAGCGAGTTGTTCGAGCCGATGAACACGTCTTCGCCCAGTACCGTCTTGTGCTTGTTGGCACCATCGTAGTTGCAGGTGATGGTCCCGGCGCCGATGTTGGTGCGTGCACCGATATCGGCGTCGCCCAGATAGGTCAGGTGACCGGCCTTGGCGCCCTCGCCCAGCCTGGCGTTCTTCAGCTCGACAAAGTTACCCACATGGGCGCGGGCTTCGAGCACACTGCCCGGACGCAGGCGGGCGAACGGACCGGCATCGCTGCCCTCGCCCAGTACTGCACCTTCAATGTGGCTGTTGGCTTTGACGATCACACCCTTGCGCAGGGTGCTGTCCTTGATGACGCAGTTCGGGCCGATGACCACATCGTCTTCAATGACTACGCTGCCTTCGAGAATCACGTTGATGTCGATCAGTACGTCGCGGCCGACACTGACCTCACCACGCACATCAAAGCGCGCCGGGTCGCGCAGGGTCACGCCGGCAGCCATCAGACGACGGGCAGCGCGCAGCTGGTAGTGACGCTCCAGTTCCGAGAGCTGCTTGCGGTCATTGGCACCCTGCACTTCCATCGGGTCAACCGGTTGTTCGGTGGCAACCACCAGGCCATCGTTGACCGCCATGGCGATCACGTCGGTCAGGTAGTACTCGCCCTGCGCATTGTTGTTGGACAGTCGGCCCAGCCAGTCGGCCAGGCGCTTGCCCGGTACAGCGAGAATGCCGGTGTTGCCTTCCTTGATCGCTTTCTGCGCTTCAGAGGCATCTTTGTGTTCGACGATGGCGCTGACCTGGCCCTGTTCGTTACGCACGATGCGGCCATAGCCGGTCGGGTCATCGAGGTTGACGGTCAGCAGACCCAGTTGCGCCGGGGTGACCTGCTTGAGCAGACGTTGCAGGGTTTCGACTTCGATCAGCGGTACGTCACCGTAGAGGATCAACACGGTTTCGGCGCTCAGCGCCGGCAGTGCCTGGGCCACGGCGTGGCCGGTGCCCAGTTGTTTGTCTTGCAGGACGAAATTCAGATCATCGGCGGCCAAGTGCTGACGTACCGCATCGGCGCCGTGGCCAATCACTACATGAATACCCTGCGGGGATAACTGTCGCGCGCTGTGGATAACGTGACCAAGCATGGAGTTGCCAGCTACCGGATGCAGCACCTTGGGCAGCGCCGAGCGCATGCGGGTGCCCTGGCCTGCGGCGAGAATGACGATATCGAGAGACATGAAGACTACCCATTGAGCGGAACCAGGCCGCAGAAAAACAAAAAGGGTAGCCGAGGCTACCCTTTTTTTTCAATCACACGTGAAGCACAGCGGTATCAACCACCGAACTTCTTGCGGATCTGCTGGACGGTACGCAGCTGGGCTGCGGCCTCGGCCAGACGAGCAGAAGCGGCACTGTAGTCGAAGTCCGCGCCTTTCTCGTTCAGCGCCTTCTCGGCCGCCTTGACGGCGTCCTGAGCAGAAGCCTCATCCAGGTCACCAGCACGTTGCACAGTATCGGCAAGCACCTTGACCATGTTCGGCTGCACTTCGAGGAAACCACCGGAGATGTAGAACACCTCACGGTCGCCGCCCTGCTTGGTCAGCGTGATCGGACCCGGCTTGAGATTGGTAATCAGCGGGGCGTGACCTGGGGCGATACCAAGATCACCCAGGTTGCCGTGCGCAACTACCAGCTCGACCAGACCGGAGAAAATCTCTCCTTCCGCGCTGACGATATCGCAATGGACTGTAATAGCCATGTGCTTGCCTCAACCTGATTAGCGCCCCTTGCGGGGCGCCGGGATTACAGTTTCTTGGCTTTCTCGACCGCTTCTTCGATGCTGCCAACCATGTAGAACGCTTGTTCTGGCAGGCTGTCGTAGTCACCGTTGAGGATGCCTTTGAAGCCAGCAATGGTGTCTTTCAGGGAAACGTATTTGCCTGGAGAACCGGTGAAGACTTCAGCTACGAAGAACGGCTGGGACAGGAAGCGCTGGATCTTACGAGCACGCGATACCAGTTGCTTGTCGGTCTCGGACAGTTCGTCCATGCCCAGAATCGCAATGATGTCTTTGAGCTCTTTGTAGCGCTGCAGCACGTACTGAACGCCGCGAGCGGTCTCGTAGTGCTCGTTGCCGATCACGTTCGGGTCCAGCTGGCGCGAAGTCGAGTCCAGTGGATCGACCGCTGGGTAGATACCCAGGGAGGCGATGTCACGCGACAGTACGACGGTGGCGTCCAAGTGGGCGAAGGTGGTGGCTGGCGACGGGTCAGTCAGGTCGTCCGCAGGTACGTATACCGCCTGGATCGAAGTGATCGAGCCTTGCTTGGTGGAGGTAATACGCTCCTGCAGCACGCCCATCTCTTCAGCCAGAGTCGGCTGGTAACCTACTGCCGAAGGCATACGGCCCAGCAGTGCGGATACTTCGGTACCGGCCAGGGTGTAACGATAGATGTTGTCGACGAACAGCAGAACGTCGTTACCTTCGTCACGGAACTTCTCGGCCATGGTCAGGCCGGTCAGCGCAACGCGCAGACGGTTTCCTGGTGGCTCGTTCATCTGACCGTAGACCAGTGCTACTTTGTCGAGAACGTTGGAGTCCTTCATCTCGTGGTAGAAGTCGTTACCCTCACGAGTACGCTCACCCACACCGGCGAACACGGAATAACCGCTGTGCTCGATGGCGATGTTACGGATCAGTTCCATCATGTTTACGGTTTTGCCGACACCGGCACCACCGAACAGACCAACCTTACCACCCTTGGCGAACGGGCAAACCAGGTCGATAACCTTGATGCCGGTTTCCAGCAGGTCGTTGCCGCCTGCCTGTTCAGCGAACGAAGGAGCGGCGCGGTGGATACCCCAGCGCTCTTCTTCACCGATCGGGCCAGCTTCGTCGATCGGGTTGCCCAGAACGTCCATGATACGGCCCAGAGTCGCCTTGCCGACCGGAACAGCAATCGCTGCGCCAGTGTCGGTAACGCTCAGACCGCGCTTCAGACCTTCGGTCGAACCCATTGCAATGGTACGAACCACGCCGTCGCCCAGCTGCTGCTGAACTTCCAGGGTGGTTTCTGCGCCTTGAACCTGCAGCGCGTTGTAAACACTCGGTACGACGTCACGTGGGAATTCCACGTCGATGACGGCGCCGATGATTTGAACGATACGTCCGCTACTCATAGCTGGATCCTCTGAATATTTGAACCGTTAAACCGCGGCAGCGCCGCCGACGATTTCCGAGATCTCCTGGGTGATCGCAGCCTGACGTGCCTTGTTGTAGATCAGCTGGAGGTCGCTGATCAGGTCACCGGCGTTGTCTGTGGCGTTTTTCATGGCGATCATCCGGGCAGCTTGTTCAGCCGCATTGTTCTCGACCACCGCCTGGTAGACCTGCGACTCCACGTAACGGACCATCAAGCCGTCCAGCAGCTCTTTGGCGTCGGGTTCGTAGAGGTAGTCCCAGTGGTGCTTGAGTCCTTGATCCGGGGTTGCCACCAACGGTACCAGTTGCTCGACCGTCGGCTGTTGCGTCATGGTGTTGATGAACTTGTTCGACACCACGGACAGGCGATCGATACGACCGTCCAGGTAGGCATCCAGCATGACCTTGACGCTGCCGATCAGATCATTGATCGATGGCTCTTCGCCCAGGTGGCTGACCGCTGCAACGACGTTGCCGCCGAAGCTGCGGAAGAATGCCGCACCCTTGCTGCCGATCACGCACAGGTCGATCTCGACGCCCTGCCCGCGAGTGGCGTTCATGTCCTTGACCAGAGCCTTGAACAGGTTGGTGTTCAAGCCACCGCACAAACCACGGTCACTGCTCACAACGACATAGCCGGCACGCTTGACAGGGCGCTCGACCATGAACGGGTGACGATATTCCGGGTTGGCGTTGGCCAGATGACCAATCACCTGGCGGATACGCTCCGCATAAGGACGGCTAGCAGCCATGCGCAGTTGAGCCTTGCGCATTTTGCTGACCGCCACTTTTTCCATGGCGCTGGTAATTTTTTGCGTGCTTTTAATGCTCGCAATCTTACTGCGAATCTCTTTTGCGCCTGCCATGTATCACCTATCAGGTTAGCAAGCGGGGGCGTGAAGCCCCCGCCGCGGCTTACCAGGTCTGGGTGGCCTTGAACTTCTCGATACCGGACTTGATGCCAGCGTCGATTTCGTCGTTGAAATCACCCTTCACGTTGATCTTCGCCAACAGGTCGGCGTGATCGCGGTGGAAGTAGGCGATCAGAGCTTGTTCGAAGCTGCCGATCTTGGCGATTTCCACGTCGGTCAGGAAGCCACGCTCAGCGGCGTACAGCGACAGCGCCATGTCAGCGATCGACATTGGAGCGTATTGCTTCTGCTTCATCAGCTCGGTAACGCGCTGACCATGCTCAAGCTGCTTACGGGTGGCTTCGTCCAGGTCAGAAGCGAACTGGGCGAATGCTGCCAGTTCACGGTACTGAGCCAGAGCGGTACGGATACCACCGGAGAGCTTCTTGATGATCTTGGTCTGAGCGGCACCACCAACGCGGGATACCGAAACACCGGCGTTCACTGCTGGGCGGATGCCCGAGTTGAACATGGCCGATTCCAGGAAGATCTGACCGTCGGTGATGGAAATCACGTTAGTCGGAACGAACGCGGAAACGTCGCCAGCCTGGGTTTCGATGATCGGCAGAGCGGTCAGGGAACCGGTTTTGCCAGTCACTGCACCGTTGGTGAACTTCTCTACGTACTCTTCGGAAACGCGCGATGCACGCTCCAGCAGACGGGAGTGGAGATAGAACACGTCACCTGGGTACGCTTCACGTCCTGGTGGACGGCGCAGCAGCAGGGAGATCTGACGGTAAGCAACGGCTTGCTTGGACAGGTCATCGTAGACGATCAGGGCGTCTTCACCGCGGTCGCGGAAGAACTCACCCATGGTGCAACCAGCGTACGGAGCCAGGAACTGCAGTGCAGCCGATTCCGAAGCGCCAGCGGCGACGATGATGGTGTTGGCCAGTGCGCCGTTCTCTTCCAGCTTGCGAACCACGTTGGCGATGGTCGATTGCTTCTGACCAACCGCTACGTAGACGCAGAAGATGCCGCTGTCTTTCTGGTTGATGATGGCGTCGATCGCCATCGCGGTTTTACCGATCTGACGGTCACCGATGATCAGCTCACGCTGGCCACGGCCGACCGGGATCATGGCGTCAACCGACTTGTAGCCAGTCTGTACAGGCTGGTCTACCGACTTACGCCAGATCACGCCTGGAGCAACTTTCTCGACCGCGTCGGTCTCGGTGTTGTTCAGCGGACCTTTGCCGTCGATCGGGTTACCCAGTGCGTCGACAACGCGACCCAGCAGTTCCTTACCAACCGGAACTTCCAGGATGCGACCGGTGCACTTGGCACTCATGCCTTCAGCCAGAGTGGTGTACGCGCCCAGAACTACAGCACCTACGGAGTCTTGCTCCAGGTTCAGTGCCATACCGTAGACGCCGCCCGGGAACTCGATCATTTCGCCGTACATGACGTCGGCCAGACCGTGAATCCGCACGATACCGTCAGACACGCTGACGACAGTGCCTTCGTTACGGGCTTGGGAGGACACATCGAGCTTTTCGATGCGGCCCTTGATGATTTCGCTAATTTCGGAAGGATTGAGTTGCTGCATTGCTCTGCTGCCCCTTCAAACTCAAGATTTCAGTGCTTCGGCCAGTTTCGCGATTTTGCCGCGAACCGAGCCATCGATTACCAGGTCACCGGCGCGGATTACGACGCCACCAATCAGGCTGGCATCCTCCGCAACGTGCAGTCGCACTTCCCGGCCAAGCCGAGCACTGAGAACCGTGGCGAGTTTGTCTTGCTGTTCTTGGTTCAATGCAAAAGCACTGGTGACTTCAGCGTCTACCGATTTTTCCTGTTCAGCCTTGTACAGCTCGAACAGGGCGGCAATCTCCGGCAACAGCGGGAGACGGTCGTTCTCGGCAATGACGTTAATGAAGTTCTGTGCCTTTTCATCAACCTTGTCGCCGCACACTTCAATAAAAGTGGCGGCCTTTTGTGCGCTCGTCAGTCGCGGGGCCTTGAGCAGGCGCTGCATGGTGTCATCTTGTGACACCGCAGCTGCCAGGCCGAGCATGGCTGACCAATTGGCCAGTTGCTGGTGGGCCTGAGCGTGCTCGAAGGCCGCCTTTGCGTAAGGTCGGGCCAACGTGGTCAGTTCTGCCATGATCGCCCTCGCTTAAATTTCAGCAGCCAGTTTGTTGACCAGCTCTGCGTGCGCGTTTTGATCGATTGTGGAGCCCAGGATCTTCTCGGCGCCATTGACAGCCAGGCTACCCAGTTGGGCACGCAGGGCGTCTTTGACACTGTTCAGTTCTTGCTCGATCTCGGCCTGAGCCTGAGCCTTCACGCGGTCAGCTTCAACGCGAGCCTGTTCACGGGCTTCGTCGACGATCTGGTTACCGCGTTTCTTGGCCTGCTCAATGATCTCAGCTGCCTGAGCCTTGGCTTCGCGCAGTTGTTGACCCGCTTTTTCTTGGGCCAGCTCCAGGTCGCGAGCAGCTCGAGAGGCAGCGTCCAAGCCATCCGCAATCTTCTTCTGACGTTCGCGCAAGGCAGTGATGACCGGAGGCCACACATACTTCATGCAAAACAGTACAAAGATCGCGAACGCAATGCTCTGGCCAATCAAGGTTGCATTAATGTTCACGCCAACACCTCGCTGTTACGTTTTCCATCCCACCCATCAACTCGACAAGTCGAGTGATTAGCCAGCGAGTTGACCAACGAAGGGGTTCGCGAAGGTGAAGAACAGAGCGATACCAACACCGATCATGGTCACGGCGTCGAGCAGACCGGCAACGATGAACATTTTAACTTGCAGCATTGGCACCATTTCTGGCTGGCGAGCAGCGCCTTCCAGGAATTTGCCGCCCAGCAGGCCGAAGCCGATAGCAGTACCCAGAGCGCCCAGGCCGATCAGCAGAGCAACAGCGATAGCGGTAAGACCAACTACAGTTTCCATCTTTCCTCCCGACTTTTACGTCGTATTGGTTAGTTTTTAGATTGAAGCGTGAAACAGAATCGTTATTTACATCAGCCCTTGCGGGCACCCTCGCATCCTGGCCATTACAGCCGACGCGAGGGTCATCAGATACGCCGCGAGGCGATCTTAATGGTTATCTTCGTGAGCCATCGACAGATAGACGATGGTCAGCATCATGAAGATGAACGCTTGCAGGGTGATGATCAGGATGTGGAACACCGCCCATGCCCATTGCAGAACGACACCCAGACCGCTCAGCCACAGCAGGCCGGCGCCGAACATCACGGCAATGAGGATGAAGACCAGCTCGCCGGCGTACATGTTGCCGAACAGACGCAGTGCCAGCGAGATTGGCTTGGCGATCAGGGTCACGAACTCGAGCAGGAAGTTGACCGGAATCAGCAGCGC
This sequence comes from Pseudomonas sp. 21LCFQ010, assembly GCF_024129905.1. Lineage (NCBI taxonomy): Bacteria > Pseudomonadati > Pseudomonadota > Gammaproteobacteria > Pseudomonadales > Pseudomonadaceae > Pseudomonas > Pseudomonas sp. 21LCFQ010. The sequence continues at coordinate 11,420 of NZ_JAMYDZ010000006.1, forward strand.
TTGAACGAAAACGTTCTTGCTGCTGAACGGGTGCAGGGTCAACTCGCCGATGAAGCCGCCGAAGCCCTTGATCTTGATGCTGTAGAAAATGATCAGCGCGAACACCGACAGGGCCATGCCCAGGGTCGCGTTCGGGTCGGTTGTAGGTACGGCACGGAAGAACAGGTGCTCGTCACCGGCAATTTTGGCGGCCAGAACCGGGATCCAGTCTACCGGTACCAGGTCGACGGCGTTCATCAGGAACACCCAGGCGAAGATGGTCAGTGCCAGAGGCGCGATCACGGCGCTACGGCCGTGGAAGCTGTCTCTTACGCTGCCGTCGACGAACTCGACCAGCACTTCAACGAAGTTCTGCAGTGCACCAGGCTGGCCGGAAGTGGCCTTCTTGGCTGCCATACGGAAGATCAGTACGAAAAGGATGCCCAGAAGCACCGAAAACCCGAGGGTATCGACGTGGAAGGCCCAAAAGCCCATTTCCTTTGCTTCTGCTGCGGTGTGGGCAAAGCCCCAGCTGCCATCAGCGAGCTGACCGAAGGTCAAGTTCTGCAAGTGGTGCTGGATATAGCCCGAAGCGGTTTCTGCTGCCATGGTTGCCTCAAACGCCCTAAGGTCTGGAAAGTCTTGTTCTCATCAACAGGGGAGCGAACCAGTTGACCACCTGGATCAACATGAACACGCCGAATACAGCCAGCGGCGCCAAAGGCTTCACACCTGCGAACGTCAGTGCAAACAGCACTGCGGTCAAAATCAGTTTGCCCGCCTCGCCGGCGTAGAACGACCGGACGATGGCTTTGGCGGCTCGGGCTCCGGTAAACCGGAACGCCTTGTGAGCGAAATACATATTGGGCAGCCAAGCTATCAGGCCCCCACAAAGCCCCGAATACCCGGCTACGACTCCATTCCACTGCCACAGCGCCAAGGCAGCCAGTACAACGACGATCAATTGCGCCATCAGTACCGGGAAAACCGCAAGGCGGTGGAACGGCAGGCGGTCTGGCTTGCGTGATTCCATCGCTACAGCTCCTCGGTCGGCGGTCGCCATCATCGTTAACTTGGCATAATTTGTGCCGACAAAATGCGCGCAGAGTATAGGGGCGGTTCAGCCCCCGTTCAACTCCAAGGAGTCGATTTCCGACTACACGTTACAGGTCAATTGTTTCAGCGGATGTGAGCAAGAACGCCTTGCAGCTCATCGAGGGAGTTGTAACGGATCACCAGTTGCCCCTTGCCCTTCTGCCCGTGGCGAATCTGCACCGCAGAGCCCAGCCGCTCTGCCAGGCGCTGCTCCAGCCGGCTGATGTCGGGGTCGGCCTTGGGGGGCTCGACAGGTTCAGGTTTATCACTCAGCCACTGCCTGACCAGTGCTTCGGTCTGGCGCACAGTGAGCCCGCGTGCGACAACGTGTCGCGCCCCTTCAACCTGACGATCATCAGGCAAACCGAGCAATGCACGGGCATGCCCCATTTCCAGATCACCATGCGAGAGCATGGTCTTGATCACCTCAGGCAAGGTAATCAGGCGTAACAGATTGGCCACACTGACCCGCGACTTGCCGACCGCATCGGCCACTTGCTGCTGAGTGAGCTGGAATTCCTGCTGCAGCCGCTGCAGGGCAATGGCTTCTTCGACCGGGTTGAGGTCTTCGCGCTGGATGTTCTCGATCAGCGCCATGGCAATGGCCGCTTCGTCAGGGACGTCACGGACCATGGCCGGAATGGTTTCGACCCCGGCCTGCTGGCTGGCACGCCAGCGGCGCTCACCGGCAATGATCTCGAAACGATCGTTACCGATCGGACGAATCACGATCGGTTGCATGACCCCTTGCTTGCGGATCGACTGCGCCAGCTCTTCGAGCGCCTGCGGGTCCATGTCGCGACGTGGCTGGTATTTGCCACGCTGGATCTTGTCCAGCGGCACATGTTGCAGCTCGTTCTGGTCGAGTTTGCTGGCCTGTTGCTCCAACACAGTGACACTGGGCACGCTCGGGCTGCTCAACAGTGCATCCAGCCCGCGTCCGAGACCTCTTTTCTTGACGGCCATGGTTTCCTCAGGCTGGTTTGGCAGCTTTTGCACTGCGACGTTGACGACGGACCAGTTCACCGGCCAGGGCCAGGTAAGCCAGGGCACCACGCGATGACTTGTCGTAGGTGAGCACCGGCATGCCGAAACTCGGCGCCTCGGCCAGGCGGATGTTGCGTGGAATCACCGTGTCGTAGAGCTGATCGCCAAAGTGTTCCTTGAGCTGTGCGGAAACATCGTTGCTCAGGCTCAGGCGCGGGTCATACATGGTGCGCAACAACCCCTCGATCTTCAGCTGCGGATTGAGCAGCTCACCAATACGCTTGATGTTATCCACAAGGTCACTCAACCCTTCGAGCGCGAAGTATTCGCACTGCATGGGGATAATTACCCCGTCGGCTGCAACCAGGGCATTGAGGGTCAGCATCGACAGCGACGGCGGGCAGTCGATGAGAATGTAATCGTAGCTTTCACGGATCGGCGCCAGCGCATTGCGCAGACGGCTCTCCTTCATCTGCATTTCCAGCAGTACCACTTCGGCCGCCGTCAGGTCACGGTTGGCCGGCAGCAGTTGATAACCACCGTGTTCGGAGAACTGCATGGCCGCCGACAGATCGCATTCACCGATCAGCAGGTCGTACACCGAGTTTTCCAGGTTGTGTTTATCCACACCGCTACCCATGGTGGCGTTGCCCTGTGGATCGAGGTCGATCAACAGCACCCGACGCTTGGTGGCGACCAGCGACGCTGCGAGGTTGATACAGGTGGTGGTTTTACCCACACCACCTTTCTGGTTCGCAATCGCGAATACCTTAGCCATTCTTGCTTGTGTTCCCAATCATGCCGTGCGGCGCAGTATCAGCAGATGGCGTTGGCCTTGGCAACCTGGAACGGCCAGGGCCTGTGCGCTATCGAGGCGAAAATCTGCTGGCAATGCTACCAGCTCATCGGTCGGATGCAGCCCTTTCATTGCCAGCCAGCGTGTATCCGTGTCACCCATATGACGGGTCCAGCCGGTGAAATCTTCAAGACTGCTGAACGCCCGGGAAATGATACCGGTGAACGGCTCGGCAGGCTGATAGCTTTCGGCACGGCTGTGGATAACCTCAAGGTTATCCAGTTTCAATTCAAGTTTTACCTGAGTCTGGAAGCGGCTTTTCTTGCCATTGCTGTCCAGCAGCGCAACGCGGGTATCTGGAAACATGATCGCCAGCGGGATGCCGGGCATGCCACCACCGCTGCCCACATCCAGCCAGCGTTCGGCGTTGATCGACGTTGAGTCAACAAAGGGCAGTACGCTGAGGCTGTCGAGTAGATGCCGGGAAACCATCTCGTCCGGGTTGCGCACCGCGGTGAGATTGTAGGCCTTGTTCCATTTTATCAACAGGGCCAGGTACGCCAGCAACTGGCTGTGCTGGGTTTCACTGAGCTCGATGCCCAATTGCCGGGCGCCTGTGGATAATTCCTCGGCATGTTGCGGTGTCACCATGGCACTCAAGCGCTTTGCTCCAACTCGCGGCCTGCACCGCGTTTTTTCAGGTGAATCATCAACAGCGAAATCGCCGCCGGTGTGACGCCGGGAATACGCGATGCCTGCCCAAGCGTCTCGGGACGAGTTATCCCCAGCTTGGATTGAATCTCTTTGGACAGCCCGGAAATGTTCGAATAGTCAATGTCGTGCGGCAGACGGATATCTTCGCTGGCCCGCAGACGAGCGATTTCTTCCTGCTGACGCTCGATATAACCGGCGTACTTGGTCTGGATCTCGACCTGTTCGGCAGCCTGTGGATCGTTACAACCGGCGCCGGTCAGTTCCACCAGGCTGGCGTAGTCGATTTCCGGACGGGTCAGCAGGCTGAGCAGATTGTATTCGTGAGACAACGGTGTGCCGAATCGTTCAGCAATGGCATCACCTTGCTCGGTGCCCGGACGAACCCAGGTGGTTTTCAGCCGTTGCTCTTCGCGTTCGATGCTTTCGCGCTTGGCGCAGAAGGCGGCCCAGCGGCTGTCGTCGATCAGGCCCAGTTCACGGCCTTTTTCGGTCAGGCGCAGATCGGCGTTGTCTTCGCGCAGAATCAGGCGGTACTCGGCCCGGGAGGTGAACATCCGGTACGGTTCCTGGGTTCCCAGGGTAATCAGGTCATCGACCAGTACACCGATGTACGCTTCATCGCGGCGCGGGCACCAGCTTGGTTTGCCCTGGGCGCGCAATGCGGCGTTGGTTCCGGCAAGCAGCCCTTGCGCACCGGCCTCTTCGTAACCGGTGGTGCCGTTGATCTGCCCGGCGAAGAACAACCCGCCAATGACTTTGGTTTCCAGGCTGTATTTCAAGTCGCGCGGATCGAAGTAGTCGTATTCGATGGCATAGCCAGGACGCACGATGTGTGCGTTTTCCATACCACGAATCGAGCGCACCACCTGCAACTGCACATCGAACGGCAGCGAAGTGGAAATACCGTTCGGATACAGCTCATGGGTGGTCAGGCCTTCGGGCTCGATGAACACCTGGTGGCTGTCCTTGTCGGCGAACCGGTGAATCTTGTCTTCGATCGATGGGCAGTAGCGCGGGCCGATCCCTTCGATCATGCCCGAATACATCGGCGAGCGATCCAGGTTGGCGGCAATGATCTCGTGGGTCCGGGCGTTGGTGTGGGTAATCCAGCAACTGACCTGACGTGGATGCTGCTCTTTGTTGCCAAGAAACGACATCACCGGGATCGGCGTATCGCCCGGTTGCTCGCTCATTACCGAGAAATCGACCGAACGGCCATCGATTCGTGGCGGCGTACCGGTTTTCAGGCGACCAACGCGCAACGGCAATTCACGCAGGCGGTGAGCCAGGGCAATCGACGGCGGATCACCTGCCCGGCCGCCGGAATAATTCTGCATGCCAATGTGGATCAGGCCGCTCAGGAAGGTCCCGGTGGTCAGCACGACAGAGTCGGCCATGAACCGCAGCCCCATCTGAGTGACAACGCCGCGCACCTGATCCTGTTCAACAATCAGGTCATCCGCCGATTGCTGGAATATCCACAGATTGGGCTGATTTTCGAGGGTTTCGCGGATCACCGCCTTGTACAAGGCGCGGTCAGCCTGAGCCCTTGTGGCACGTACGGCCGGGCCTTTGCGGCTGTTAAGCACACGAAACTGAATACCGGCCAGGTCGGTGGCCGTTGCCATCGCACCGCCGAGTGCATCGATTTCCTTAACCAGATGGCTTTTACCTATACCGCCAATGGCGGGGTTACAGCTCATATGACCAAGGGTGTCGACGTTGTGCGTCAACAGGAGGGTCTTAACGCCCATGCGTGCCGCAGCCAGTGCCGCTTCGGTACCGGCATGACCGCCACCGATGACGATCACTTCAAAACGGGAAGGGAAATCCACCACGCACCTCGTGCCTGTTGTGATGAGAAATAGGGAACTGACAAGTATAGAGACTTCCCGCCCTTCTATGAAACCCGGTGACCAAAAAATGACCAGCTGTGCTAACGAGACATGAGATTAAAAAAATAAAAAAGAAAGAAAGTTTATAAAACCTTGTTTTTAATGCTTATGTTATGCACCGCCCTTTCTGTGGATAAAGTTCTGTAGGCATTGTAATCCGTACTGTACAGAGGTTTTGAAGTCTGTGACCATGTGGCCTTGAGGGGCTTGGATAACCTGTTTGAGCCTGTGGATTAAAGTGCTTCTTTTCCACAGGGGCAGTTTTCTTCAGGTTTCGAGCAGGCTTATCAACCGGGCTAAGGCCGACTTATTCACAGGGCTTATTTTGGCCTCTGGATAACAGATTGAGTTTTTCTCACGGGCAGGACGGAGCGGGCCATTGGGTGGCTGTGCATAAGCGCATTGGGGATAAACCTGCATCATCGGCTATTGTTCCACTGCCCTTCAGAGGCTAATAATAGCCATTATCATTAACCCTCTCGCTGATGCACGCTTATGTCCTCTTCCATCCACACGGCTGCCGTCCGATTGATCTACGAACAGCATCACTCGTGGCTGTATGGCTGGCTCAAAGGCAGGCTTTCCAGCACCAGCGATGCCGCCGACCTGGCCCATGACACTTTTGTGCGGGTCCTGGCTGCACGCAATGCGGGACAGATTCGTGAGCCTCGTGACTATCTGGCGACGATTGCCAGAGGCCTGGTGATCGACCGCTACCGGCGTCGGGCCATTGAACAGGCGTGGCTGGACAGCATGGCGGCAATGCCTGAGGTGCTGGTGGTCAGCGAAGAAGAGAAGGCGTTGATCATCGAAACACTGATGGCAGTGGATAAAGCACTGGCCAGCCTGGGCGCGCGGACCCAGAAGATTTTCATGCTGACCCAGGTCGACGGGCTGACTTATCAACAAGCCGCCGATCAGTTGGGATTGTCGCTGACCTCGATCAAGAAACACATGGTCCGGGCGCTTACCGAGTGTTCGCTGGTCATGGCTGAGCTGTGATGGCCAAGGGTATGGACCGCAAGACTCTGGAGGCAGCGGCGACCTGGTATGTGCAGTTCCAGTCGCAACCGGCCACGGCAGAACAGACCCTGGCCTGGCAGTGCTGGCTGGCCAGCGATCCTGCCCACCGGATGGCCTGGAATCAGATCGAACAATTGCAGCACAGCCTGGGGGTTATCCCCGCTGACATGACTCGTCGGGCGTTATCCACAACCCGCCAGCGCCGTCAGGTATTGAAGCTGTTACTGCTGGCTTCGGCCACCGGTTATCTGGGTTGGAATACCCGTCAGCACCTGGACTATTGGGCCGACTACCGTACTGCAACGGGTGAGCAGCGACGTATCGAACTGGCCGATGGCAGTCAGATCTATCTCAATACCGATACCGCCATCGACGTGCATTTCGATCAACAGCAACGGTTGATTCATCTGCGCAGCGGCGAAATCCTGCTGCAGACCAGCAAACGCGGCGATCCGCGACCACTGCGGGTCCGCACTGTCCAGGGCCATGTGCAGGCCTTGGGCACCCGGTTTACCGTGCGTCAATTGTCAGGGCTGACCCATGTCGGCGTTCTGCAGGATCAGGTCAGCATTCATCCTGATGCCACTGTGGATAAACCGCTGATGCTCAAGGCTGGTGAAAGCACTGACTTTGACCGCCATGCCTGCCGTGCTGTGGATATCTACCGCGCCTCGGATGTGGCCTGGGTCGATAAACAACTGGTGGTGCTCAACGCCCGCTTGGGCGATGTGCTGGCCGAGCTTGGACGTTATCGCCAAGGCCTGCTGCGCTGCGACGAGCGTGCGGCGCTGCTGAGGGTTTCCGGCACCCTGCGTCTGGATGCCATTGATGCCGTGCTGGCCAATCTGCAAGCGACTTTGCCTATAGAAGTGCGCTACTTCACCCGCTACTTGATCACGGTGCGCCACACCACCTGAAAAAATTTCTGCAGCAGGTGATCTTTTTCGATTCTGGCCCGGCCCTTCCATTAATCGCGGTCACCGCGGACTTTCGTCACTCTCAGGGTCATACGCATGCGCTTCGCTTCGATACCGTTTTATGGTCGTCAGTACTTGGGTCGCCACTGCTTCACCTACAGCCTGCTGCTGGGCGGTACGTTTGTTTATCCACTGCTCGCCAGTCAGGCCATGGCCGAAAGCACCGTACAACGCTTTGCAGTGGCCGCCGGGCCTGTGGATAACGCGCTGAGCCAGTTTGCCTCCCAGGCCCATGTGATTCTGTCGTTCTCGCCGACACAAACCGGTAACCGCCGTACCCAGGGACTGCAAGGTCAGTATTCGATCGAGCAAGGGTTTGCCCTGTTGCTGCAAGGTACCGGCTTGCAGGCCGTTGCTCAGGCGCCGGGCAGCTATGTGCTGCAAGCCATCCCGACCGGTGGCTCTGTGGTGTTGGCCGACACTGACGTGCATGGCACCGGGCTGAGCAGTTATGCACAGGACAGCGCCAGCGATACCGGCTACAAGGCACAGAACAGTCGCGCCGGGACCAAGACCAGTACGCCGTTGAGCGAAACGCCGCGCTCGGTGTCGGTGGTCACCCAGCAACGCATCAAAGACCAGAAAGCCCAGACCCTCACGGAAGTACTGGGCTATGTGCCAGGCATTTTCGCCCCGCCCTTCGCCGCCGGCGACAGCCTGGCCGGTGATCTGTTCTTCATTCGTGGCTTCAATGCCACCGACTACGGCTATGGGCTGTTACGCGATGGCTTGCGGGTGCAGGGCAATCGTTATGACACCACCACCGATACCTATGGGCTGGAGCGTGTGGAAATCTTCCGCGGGCCATCCTCCATCCTGTATGGCGAAAACGCCCCCGGCGGGCTGGTCAACCTGGTCAGCAAACGCCCGACCGCCACCCCACAGGGTGAAGTACAGCTCAGCTACGGCTCCAACAACCGCCGCCAGTTGGCTGTGGATATCTCCGGGCCGTTGAACGAGGCCGGCAATGTGCAGGGCCGCGTGGTGATGCTGGGGCGCAAGGCTGATACCCAGACCGACCATGTGCCGGATGATCGTATCTACATCGCCCCCTCCCTGACCCTGAATATTGACGACGCGACGCATCTGACGCTGCTCAGCCACTATCAGAAGGACCATACCAACATGGAGTTGGGGCTGCCGGCGGCTGGCACCCTGCTGCGCAACCCCAACGGCAAGCTCGACAAGGACACCATGCTGGGCGTACCAGGCTGGAACACCTTCGAGCGGGAAACCTGGAGTCTGGGTTACGAATTTATCCACAGCTTCAACGATGACTGGCAGTTCCGCCAGAATTCACGCTACCTGCAGTCGCGCATCACGCGTCATGAAACCTGGCCAGGCAGCCTGAACAACGGCGGCTACGGCACCCAGCTCAACGTTACCGCCTACGAGCGCTTCAACAAGTCCATGGTCTACTCGCTGGATAACCAGCTTGAGGGCAAATTCAGCACCGGTCCCGTGGACCATACGCTGCTGGTCGGCGCCAGCTACGATCGGACCTCGTTCAATCAGGACTGGAATGCCGGTGCCGCCGGGCAGATCAATATCTTCAACCCGGTCTACGCCCGTGACCCGGTAACCTCCATAGCCGTGCAGAACACCCTGCTCACCCAGCAGATGCAGGGCGTTTACACCCAGCTGCAGAGTACCTGGGACAACTGGATCTTTATGCTGGGCGGCCGTCAGGACTGGGTTGAAAGCGACTTTCGCAACAAACTGGCTCCGGCTGGCGGGGTCAACGGCGATGACCGCAAGTTCACTTGGCAGGGCGGGCTGATGTACCGTTTCGACAACGGTCTGACCCCTTATGCGAGTTATTCCACAGCGTTCGTGCCGGTTCAGCAAATCTCCAATGGCGGTGCACCGCTGGATCCGATCACCAGTTCTCAGGTCGAGCTGGGGATAAAGTACGAGCCGGTTGGCTGGAACACGGCCATGACCGCATCGGTGTTCGACCTGCGCAAAGAAGACGATACTTACCTGGATGCAACCACCTCGACTTACCGGCAGGTGGGCGAAAGCCGCTCCAAAGGCGTGGAGCTGGAAATCAACAGTGATATCAGCCGCAACCTGAATCTCACCGCCTCGTACACCTACACCGATGCGCGCGTCACCAAAGACGCGCCAGGTTCGTTGATCGAAGGCCATCAGATGACCGGTGTACCTCGTAACCAGGCCTCGGCGTGGGCCAAATACCGCTTTCTCGAAGGCTCATTGCGCGGTGTGTCGGTGGGTGGTGGCGTGCGCTACTTTGACAGCACCTTCGCTTATACCCAGCCCGCACTGTATGGCCGCCTGAACGCCGGTGAAGTCACCCTGGTCGATGCCGCCATCGGCTACCAGATCGACCGCCATTGGTCGCTGGATCTGAATGCCCGCAACCTGTTCGACAAAGAGTACGTCTCGGGCTGTAACGATGCGGGTCGTTGCTACTGGGGCGACAGCCGCACATTGCTCGGTACGGTGTCTTATAACTGGTAACTGTGGATAACTGTCAGGCCGCCAGCCGGGCGCAAAGAAAGTCCACCAAGGCACCCACCTTAGGGGACAAATGCCGGCTGGCCGGCCACAGGATATGAAAAGTGCGGGTCTGCTGCAGGTAATCGGGCGGCACCCTACACAGCCGACCGTCGGCCAATGGTTGTTGCACGGCAAAATCCTGCAGGCGTACCGGTACGGATCACCGCATCACAGCCTTCTTCAATGACATCGACGATCCGGTCGCTGAAATCCAGATCCAGTTCGATCTGTGGATAACAGGCCACTAAATCGCACAATGTGGATAAGAACCTCGGTCCCAGCATCGGCAGGCTGATTCGCAGGCGACCTTGAGGCTATGCAGTCGTCTGGCTTAGCTCCAGCAGCATCGCCCCTTCTGCGTTCAGGGCAATACCGCGGGTACTGCGATGAAACAGCCGCACGCCGAGTTTTTCCACAAGCCGGGCGACACTCTTGCCCACCGCAGAAGCGGAAAACCCAGCACACGGCCCGCAGCGACGAAACTGCGGGTTTCGGCCACCTGCACAAACACGCCAAAGCCGTTCAGGCTGTTCATTCAGCATCCTAGATTCAGGATCTATGGTCCTTAAAGATCAGGAATGTAGCGATATTTTTCTGCAATTGGCGATTTTTCAATCTCGGTGGTCAATAGCATTCAAGTTATCCACACGAGGTGCCAATCATGCGGATCATTACTGCCTTGTTGGCTTTGTTGCTGGCCATGCCGGTTTTTGCCGAGACCCCGACGCAAGACAAGCAGGTCTACATCGTCCACGGCTATGGCGCATCGCCTGACAGCCATTGGTTTGCCTGGCTCAAGCAGCGTTTGCAAAGTCAGGGCGTGAAGGTGTCGGTGCTCGATATGCCGAACTCCGGTGCTCCCCGGCCCGACCAATGGCAGCAGACCCTGCAACAGCAAGTTATCCACGCCGACCGCAATACCTGGTTCGTGACCCATAGCCTGGGAAGTATCGCGGTGCTGCGCTATCTGGCTGACCGCCAGGACTTATCCACAATTGGCGGCATCGTGCTGGTCTCTGGCTTCAATGAACATTTGTCGAATATCCCCGAGCTGGACCCGTTCCTGCGTCCAGATCTGGACTACGCGAAGATCATCAGAGTTACCCACACGCGGATGGTGATCGCAGCCGCGAACGATGTCGTGGTGCCCGCGCCCTTCAGCCAGCGACTGGCCCGGCAGCTTGACGCGCAGTTTGTTCTTCTGCCGGAAGGTGGGCATTTTCTCAAGGACGATGGCTACAGTGAGTTTCCGGCATTGCTCAATGAGCTTGAGCGGCTGATGCGTCAGCAATGAGCGGGTGTTTGTAGGGTACGAGAAAGCTCGCGGCTGCAGCCCCCACCGTAGGAGCGGCTTCAGCCGCGAATAGCCACAGCGAGGATAAAATCCATTCCCATAAGCCGGTGTTTGACATGACTTGTGGATAACTTCTTAACGCTGTAGTGCGCTCTTGCCTAACTCGGTCAGGTAGTAGCGTTGCAGTCTGCTGAGCGGCTTGTTTGGTAAGGTCATGGCCACCAGACCCGCCTCCAGTGCCGGACGCAGATAGGCGTTGTGCACATGCTTTCTGTCTTTCAGGCCCAGAGCTGTCTGAATTTCAGCGCGGGTCAGTTCACCTTGAAGCACACCGAGCAGACGTTGAACTTCGTCCGTGACTTGGGGGGTGACTTGGGGGGTAGCCCCTTGCCACTCGGCTTCAGGACGCCAGATAACGGCACTGAACTGATTGCCGCGCGGGTCGTCGAGCAAGTCGATGCGCGGCCATTGTTGCAGTGCTCGTGCAATGCCGCTGCCCATGCCGCGATAAGGCAGCAGATGCGCTGCATGTTCTGTCAGGGTTGGATTACGACGATTGGTCCGCCCCTGAAGGATGGCTGTGACATCGAGGCTGTCGGGTAAATGCCCAGGGCTGGCGATCTCGATGCGATCAGTGAAGATCATCAGCCGGATCGAGGCACTGGTGAAGTAATCACGATGGATCAAGGCGTTGACCAACAGTTCTTCCAGAGCAGCTTCAGGAATCTCCAGTTCACCCAGGGTATTGAAGCCACGGCCGCGTTGTACGTGGTGCAGGTTGCGGCGGATGAATGCAAAGCAGTCCCGGAACTGTTCGGCGAGCGTGCCGCCAATATCTTCGCTGTCCAGATACCGTGTGTCGGCCAGTTGGGTGCCTGGAAAGGCTACGGCCTTGATGCCGAACGCAGGGCGCCAACGTTGTGGATAACGCCCGAACAGCATCAGCCCGGCGAGATTCAACTCTTGGCCATCGCCGAGCCCGATATTCTGCAGCAACTGCTCCAGCGGCAGGCCAATCCACTCTTGTTGCTGGCCATAACGCCGATTGAAATAGGCCTGAAACGCCTTTTCATCAATATCTACAGCGGATGTGTTCGTTACAGGCACTACATCGGCATACACCAACCCGGCACGCTGGAACATGCGCTGCATTTCTTCTCGTAAGGCTCTCTATTCACTTACCAATACAGAAGCTGGAAAAGATCCTGCCCAGCAATTCATCCGGACTGAACGCGCCGGTGATCTCGCCGAGTGCCTGCTGAGCCTGGCGCAGGTCCTCTGCGAGCAGTTCGCCGGCACCGGCCAGGGTCAGCTGTGCGTGGCCGTGTTCGAGCAGGCGGCTGGCGCGATTCAATGCATCGATGTGGCGGCGGCGGGCGCTGAAGCTGCTTTCTGAGGTCTGTTGATAACCCATACAGGCCTTGAGGTGCTCGCGCAGCAGATCCAGGCCTTCGCCGGCCGATTTGGCGCTGAGGCTGATAGTGACATGCCCGTCGTCACTGGTTTGCAGGCCGATCAGATCGCCACTGAGATCAGCCTTGTTGCGAATCAGGGTGACCTTGGCTGGATCTGGACGCTGTTCTAGAAACTCTGGCCACAGAGAAAACGGATCGGTGGCTTCCGGCGCCGTGGCATCGACGACCAGCAGGATGCGATCCGCTTCACCAATGGCCTTGAGGGCGCGCTGTACCCCGATCAGTTCGACCTGATCGTCGGTATCGCGCAACCCGGCGGTGTCGACCACATGCAGCGGCATGCCGTCGATGTGGATATGTTCACGCAGCACATCGCGGGTGGTGCCGGCGATGTCGGTGACGATGGCCGCTTCTCGACCGGCCAATGCGTTGAGCAGGCTGGACTTGCCGGCGTTGGGGCGACCGGCGATGACCACAGTCATGCCGTCACGCAGCAAGGCGCCCTGCCCGGCCTCATGCAGGACTGTGGATAACATTGCACGTACTGCATCAAGCTTGCCCAGCACCACGCCGTCAGCCAGGAAGTCGATTTCCTCTTCCGGGAAGTCAATCGCGGCCTCGACGTACATGCGCAGGCCAATCAGCAACTCGGTCAGGTTATCCACACGTTGGGAAAACGCGCCTTGCAGTGAGCGCAATGCGTTGCGTGCTGCCTGGGTCGAGCTGGCTTCGATCAGGTCAGCGATCGCCTCGGCCTGGGCCAGGTCGAGTTTGTCGTTGAGAAAAGCCCGCTCGCTGAATTCACCGGGGCGGGCCAGACGACAGCCCAGTTGCACGCAGCGTTGCAGCAGCATATCCAGCACCACCGGGCCGCCATGCCCTTGAAGTTCCAGAACATCTTCGCCGGTGAACGAGTTTGGCCCCGGGAAGTACAGGGCGATGCCCTCGTCGAGCACTTGGCCTTGTTCATCGGCAAAAGGCCCGTAGTGGGCGTAGCGCGGTTTGAGTTCGCGGCCGGTGATGGCTTGCGCGGTCTTGGCCGCCAACGGGCCGGAAATCCGCACAATGCCGACGCCTCCCCGTCCTTGCGCGGTGGCGATAGCAGCGATGGTTTCACGGGGGGCGTTCATGCGGACTCCTGAAAAACTGACAGATAGCAAAACGCCCCACGAGGGGGCGTCTTGTCAAACACGATCACAGGTTAGATCAAGCGGCGGCCTTCTTGGTAGCGGCCTCGATCTTACGCGTGATGTAAGCCTGCTGCATGATCGACAGGGTGTTGTTCACAACCCAGTACAGAACCAGACCAGCCGGGAACCACAGGAAGAAGAAGGTGAAGATGATTGGCATCATTTTCATCACCTTGGCCTGCATCGGATCCGGAGGCGTCGGGTTCAGACGCTGCTGGATAAACATGGTCGCGCCCATGATGATCGGCAGGATGAAGAACGGGTCTTTGATCGACAGGTCAGTGATCCAGAGGATCCATGGTGCCTGGCGCATCTCGACGCTTTCCAGCAGAACCCAGTACAGGGCCAGGAATACCGGCATCTGGACAAGAATCGGCAAGCATCCACCCAGCGGGTTGATCTTCTCTTTCTTGTACAGCTCCATCATCGCCTGGGACATCTTCTGGCGATCGTCACCGTATTGCTCTTTCAGCGCGGTCAGCTTCGGTGCCACGGCACGCATGCGGGCCATGGATTTGTAGCTGGCGGCCGACAGCGGGAAGAAGAAGCCCTTGATGATCATGGTCAGGACGATGATCGACCAGCCCCAGTTACCCAGCAGGCTGTGGATATGTTGCAGCAGCCAGAAGATCGGCTGGGCAATGAACCACAGGAAGCCGTAGTCGACAGTCAACTCCAGGCCTGGGGACAACTCTTTGAGTACCGCCTGGCTTTTCGGACCGGCATACAGCGTCGCGCCGGTTTCACCCTGGGTGCCAGGTGCTACGTTGAGCGCCGGGCTGGTGAAACCAATGATGTAGTTACCCTGGCTGTCCTTGCGGGTCTGCATGGCATTGTTGGCGTTATGGTCTGGAATCCAGGCCGTCACGAAGTAATGCTGCAGCCAGGCAACCCAGCCGCCCTGTACGTTTTCACGCACCTGGCCTTTGTCGATGTCCTTCATCGAGACCTTTTTGTAAGGTTCCGATGGGGTCCACAGGGCCGCACCCAGATAAGTGGCGGTGCCGGTGGCTGTGGTCGACGATGGATCGGAGCTGGCGTCACGCTTGAGCTGGCCGTAGAGGTTACCGGTCCACGCCTGGGCGCTCTGGTTATCCACAACGTAGTTGACGTTGAGGTCGTACATGCCGCGCTCGAAGGTGAAGCGCTTGGTGTAGTTGACGCCGTTGTCGGAGAACTTCAGCTCGACGACCAGTTCTTTCTGGCCATCAGCCAGTTGATAACTTTTCTGTGTCGAAGTGTAAACAGGACGACCAATGGAGCGTGCATCCGGACCATTGGTGCCGGTCAGGCCGCTTTGCGCGAGGAAAACCCGCTCATTGCCATTGTCGAACAGCTGGAAAGGAACATCCGGGCGGTCCTGACGGCGTGGGTACAGCGGCAGCCGCAACTGGACGACATCACCCCCGACCGGGTCGATGGCCACTTCGAGCACATCGGTCTTGATCTGAATCAGATCCTTGCTGACCACTGCCGGTGTTTCGACAGGTGCCGGAGCACTGCCTGGAGCGGTAGGAACGTCGGTGTTCGCGGGCGCATTACTGGCCGCAGGTACATCGGCTGCACTATTGGTGCTGGCAGCAACAGTCTGGTTCGGCAGGGCAGCCTGGCCGTAGTCTTCGTTCCATTTCAGAACGCCGACGTAGGTCACGATTGCCAGGGCGCCGATCAGGATCGTGCGTTTAATATCCATGATTACTCGGCCATCGAAGAAGAACGGGGGTTGGAAACTGGTGGAACCGGGTCATAACCACCGGGGTTCCACGGATGACAGCGACCAAGACGTTTCAGGGTCAGCCATCCACCGCGCACAAGACCATGATTATCAATGGCTTCGTAGGCGTAGCAGGAGCAACTGGGGAAGAAACGACAGTGACTGGCCATCAAAGGACTGATGGCATAGCGGTAAAACTGGATCGGTACGAGTGCCAGCTTACGCATCTGGACTGTCTACCCTTGCAGGTTCGGTTTGGACTGGTGCAACAGGCCGGCTACGGGCCAGACGTTTCCAGAGTTTGCCGAAATGCTGGATCAATTCAGGGTTATCCAGGTCACCCATGCCTTTACGCGCGACGATCACGATATCCCAACCCACCAGATTGTGCTGGTGCAGGCGAAATGAGTCGCGAATCAGGCGCTTCAAACGGTTGCGCTGTACTGAGAGCTTGACGCTCTTCTTTCCGATCACAAGCCCCAGACGGGGATGATCCAGATCGTTGTCGCGTGCAAGGATCAGGAGATTTTTCCCCGGAACCTTGGCGGTTGGGGAGTCAAAGACTGCCTTGAAATGCCGGGGTGTAAGCAGACGCTTTTCCCGACTGAAGTCCTGACTCACCACCTGTGCCGCGGAAATCAGATAGCCAGACGCTTACGGCCTTTGGCGCGACGACGCGACAGGACTGCACGGCCGTTCTTGGTGGCCATACGGGCGCGGAAACCGTGGGTGCGGGCGCGCTTGATAGTGCTGGGTTGGAAAGTACGTTTCATGGCGTGTTACCTGGTTTGTGCACTGAAGGCCGGAATGGCCCCGTTTTTAGAGACCGGCGATTCTAGTGAAAGCCGGCGTGCAGGTCAATTTCCAACCAGCTTTTCCTTCTATCTGGTCATTTTCCTTTATTAGCCATGACCTGGATCATTCTGATCGCTTTGGTGAACCACTCAGCTATAGAAATAAAAGAGGACCTATATAAAGCTTTTTTGCAAAGCTTGTTAAGTTTAGTCAGCGCCTTGGTTGTGGATAACTCATTGCAGGCCACGTAAATCATGATGTACAGCGATTCATAAGTCTGTCGAGAAACGGTGCTGTGACTGTGCTGCGCGTGCGTATAAGCTGTGTGTGAAAGGGCTTTTTATGCACAGCCAGGTTATACACAGGGCTCGACCCCGAGTTATGCAAAGAGCTGAATGGCAGTTATCCACAAAGCTTAGCCGGCACCGGTCGTCGGCTGATGTATGGCTCCGATGATCATTTCTTATCAAGGGGCAGCCAGCTACATGTGGATAAGTCAGCGGCTGATCGTTACAATGGCGGCTGTTTTTGCCTCAGCGGCTTTCAACTCAGGGGATATCCGTGTCAGTGGAACTTTGGCAGCAGTGCGTGGAGCTTTTGCGCGATGAGCTGCCTGCCCAGCAATTCAATACCTGGATCCGTCCACTACAGGTCGAAGCCGAAGGCGACGAGCTGCGTGTCTATGCACCGAATCGCTTCGTACTCGACTGGGTCAACGAAAAGTACCTGGGGCGTCTGCTCGAGCTTCTCGGCGAGCGTGGCCAAGGCATGGCGCCAGCGCTTTCCTTATTAATAGGCAGCAAGCGCAGTTCGGCGCCCCGTGCGGCACCCAACGCGCCTTTGGCAGCGGCGGCTGCTGCCGCTGCTTCGCACAACGCCCAGGCGAGCGTCGACACGGCGAGCCATTCAGGATCTGCGTCGGTACAAGCCCCGGCACCTGTGGCAGCGCCCGCACCTGTGCAGGCCCCGGCACTCGATGGTCTTGATGAACCGTCGCGTGACAGTTTCGATCCGCTGGCCGGCGCCAACCCGCCACAGGCTCCGGTACGCACCGAACAGCGCACCGTGCAGGTCGAAGGCGCGCTCAAGCACACCAGCTACCTGAACCGCACCTTCACCTTCGAGAACTTCGTTGAGGGCAAGTCGAACCAGCTGGCGCGCGCTGCGGCCTGGCAAGTCGCCGATAATCCCAAGCACGGCTATAACCCGCTGTTCCTTTATGGTGGGGTCGGCCTGGGTAAGACTCACTTGATGCATGCGGTGGGCAACCACCTGCTGAAAAAGAATCCCAATGCCAAGGTTGTGTACCTGCATTCGGAGCGTTTCGTGGCCGACATGGTCAAGGCGCTGCAGCTTAATGCAATCAACGAGTTCAAGCGTTTCTATCGCTCGGTCGACGCATTGCTGATCGACGATATTCAGTTCTTCGCCCGCAAGGAGCGTTCCCAGGAAGAGTTTTTCCACACCTTCAACGCATTGCTTGAGGGTGGCCAGCAGGTGATTCTCACCAGCGACCGTTACCCCAAGGAAATCGAAGGGCTGGAAGAGCGGCTCAAGTCTCGTTTCGGCTGGGGTCTGACCGTCGCGGTCGAGCCGCCGGAACTGGAAACCCGGGTGGCGATCCTGATGAAGAAGGCCGATCAGGCCAAGGTCGACCTGCCGCATGATGCTGCGTTCTTCATTGCCCAGCGCATTCGTTCCAACGTTCGAGAACTCGAAGGCGCGCTCAAGCGCGTTATTGCGCACTCGCACTTCATGGGCCGCGACATCACCATCGAGCTGATCCGCGAGTCGCTGAAGGACCTGCTGGCGCTGCAAGACAAACTGGTCAGTGTGGATAACATCCAGCGCACTGTCGCCGAGTACTACAAGATCAAGATCTCTGATCTGTTGTCCAAGCGTCGTTCGCGCTCGGTGGCCCGACCACGGCAGGTGGCCATGGCGCTCTCCAAAGAGCTGACCAACCACAGCCTGCCCGAGATTGGCGACGTATTTGGCGGACGTGACCACACCACGGTGTTGCACGCCTGCCGCAAGATCAACGAACTCAAGGAATCCGACGCGGATATCCGCGAGGACTACAAGAACCTGCTGCGTACATTGACCACATGATGACGCCAGTGCTGTTTATCGAGGCAAGGGACTAGACCATGCATTTCACCATTCAACGCGAAGCCTTGTTGAAACCTCTGCAATTGGTCGCCGGCGTAGTCGAACGCCGTCAGACCTTGCCGGTGCTTTCCAACGTGCTTCTGGTCGTCGAAGGCCAGCAACTGTCGCTGACCGGTACTGACCTGGAAGTAGAACTGGTTGGCCGCGTCCAGCTGGAAGAGCCTGCCGAGCCGGGGGAGATCACCGTACCGGCGCGCAAGCTGATGGATATCTGCAAGAGTCTGCCTAACGACGCGCTCATCGATATCAAGCTTGATGACGCCAAACTGCTGGTCAAGGCTGGCCGTAGCCGTTTTACGCTTTCTACGCTGCCAGCCAATGATTTCCCGGCGGTGGAAGAAGGCCCTGGCTCGCTGACTTTCCAGTTGGTACAGAGCAAGGTACGCCGTTTGATCGAACGCACCAGCTTTGCCATGGCTCAGCAGGATGTTCGTTACTACCTCAATGGCATGTTGCTGGAAGTCAGCACCGGCATCCTGCGTGCCGTGGCCACCGACGGTCACCGCCTGGCCATGTGCTCGATGGCAGCAGAGATCGGTGAGACCGAGCGTCACCAGGTCATCGTGCCACGCAAAGGCATCCTGGAGATGGCGCGCCTGCTGACCGAGCAGGACGGCCTGGTCAGCATCGTTCTTGGCCAGCACCACATCCGTGCGACCACCGGCGAGTTCACCTTTACGTCCAAACTGGTCGATGGCAAGTTCCCGGATTACGAGCGCGTGCTGCCCAAGGGCGGTGACAAGCTGGTACTGGGTGACCGTCAGGCATTGCGCGAAGCGTTCAGCCGCACGGCGATTCTTTCCAACGAGAAGTATCGTGGCATCCGCCTGCAACTGGCAGCCGGTCAGTTGAAGATTCAGGCCAACAACCCTGAGCAGGAAGAAGCTGAAGAAGAGATCAGCGTGGAGTACAACGGCAGTGCGCTGGAGATTGGCTTCAACGTCAGCTACCTGCTCGATGTGCTGGGTGTCATGACCACTGAACAGGTTCGTCTGATCCTTTCCGACTCCAACAGCAGCGCACTGGTGCAGGAATCGGATAACGATGACTCTGCCTATGTCGTCATGCCGATGCGTCTGTAACTGACCCCAGACTCAGTCGATGTCTCTCAGCCGCGTCTCGGTCACCGGGGTGCGCAATCTGCACCCGGTGACCTTCTCCCCCTCCGCACGTATCAACATCCTTCACGGCGCCAATGGCAGCGGCAAGACCAGCGTGCTGGAAGCCATTCACCTGCTGGGTCTGGCTCGCTCGTTTCGCAGCACCCGGCTGCTTCCGGTCATTCAATACGAGCAACCCAATTGCACGGTTTTTGGTCAGGTCGAACTGGCTGAAGGTGGTCATAGCAACCTGGGTATCTCTCGTGATCGGCAAGGGGAATTTCAGATTCGTATTGATGGTCAGAATGCGCGCAGCACAGCGCAACTGGCCGAAACTCTGCCCTTGCAGTTGATCAATCCGGACAGCTTTCGCCTGCTTGAGGGCGCACCGAAGATACGTCGGCAGTTTCTCGATTGGGGAGTGTTCCACGTGGAACCTCGCTTCATGGCCACTTGGCAGCGCCTGCAGAAAGCCCTGCGGCAGCGAAACTCGTGGCTGCGGCGTGGTACACTTGACACCGCTTCGCAAGCAGCATGGGACAGGGAACTGTGCCTGGCCAGTAACGAGATCGATGAATTCCGGCGTGCTTATATCAAGGCACTCAAACCGGTCTTTGAAAAGACATTGAGCGATCTTGTCGAGTTGGAAGGTCTGACCCTCAGCTATTACCGCGGGTGGGACAAAGAGAAAGAGCTGAGCACGGTGCTCGCCGCCTCTTTGCACCGCGACCAGCAGATGGGCCATACCCAGGCCGGCCCGCAACGAGCAGATCTGCGCCTGAGGCTGGGCGCTCACAACGCGGCAGACATTCTCTCCCGCGGACAGCAAAAGCTGGTGGTCTGCGCTTTACGGATTGCCCAAGGACACCTGGTTAGCCAGGCGCGCCGAGGCCAGTGCATCTATCTGGTAGATGATTTGCCATCTGAATTGGATGACCAGCATCGCCGTGCACTTTGCCGCTTGCTGGAAGACTTACGCTGCCAGGTGTTCATCACCTGTGTAGATCACGAATTATTGAGCGAAGGCTGGCAAACGGAAACGCCAGTTGCTTTGTTCCACGTGGAACAAGGTCGTATCACCCAGACCCACGACCATCGGGAGTGATTGCATGAGCGAAAACCAAACGTACGACTCCTCCAGTATCAAGGTACTGAAAGGACTGGATGCCGTACGCAAGCGTCCCGGGATGTACATCGGCGATACGGACGATGGCAGCGGTCTGCACCACATGGTATTCGAGGTGGTTGATAACTCGATCGACGAAGCGCTGGCTGGCCATTGCGACGACATCAGTGTGATCATCCATCCGGACGAGTCTATTACCGTACGCGACAACGGTCGCGGTATTCCGGTAGACGTCCACAAAGAAGAAGGCGTCTCGGCAGCAGAGGTCATCATGACCGTGCTTCACGCCGGCGGTAAGTTCGACGACAACTCCTACAAGGTTTCCGGCGGCCTGCACGGTGTGGGTGTGTCGGTGGTTAACGCCCTGTCCGAAGTACTGCAGCTGACCGTCCGCCGCAGCGGCAAAATCTGGGAGCAGACCTACGTCCACGGTGTTCCACAAGAGCCGATGAAAATCGTCGGTGAAAGTGAAACCACCGGCACCCAGATCCACTTCAAGCCTTCGGCTGAGACCTTCAAGAACATCCACTTCAGTTGGGACATTCTCGCCAAACGTATTCGCGAGCTGTCGTTTCTGAACTCCGGCGTGGGTATCGTCCTCAAGGACGAGCGCTCCGGCAAGGAAGAACTGTTCAAATATGAAGGCGGCCTGCGTGCTTTCGTTGAATACCTGAACACCAACAAGAGCACCGTGAACCAGGTCTTCCATTTCAACGTCCAGCGCGATGATGGCGTGGGCGTTGAGGTTGCGTTGCAGTGGAACGACAGCTTCAACGAGAACCTGTTGTGCTTCACCAATAACATCCCGCAACGAGACGGCGGTACTCACCTGGTGGGTTTCCGTTCGGCCCTGACGCGCAACCTGAACAACTACATCGAGCAGGAAGGTCTGGCCAAGAAACACAAGGTCGCGACCACCGGTGACGATGCCCGTGAAGGCCTGACCGCGATCATCTCGGTCAAGGTTCCGGATCCGAAGTTCAGTTCGCAGACCAAAGACAAGCTGGTTTCGTCCGAGGTCAAGACCGCGGTGGAACAGGAGATGGGCAAGTACTTCTCCGACTTCCTGCTGGAAAACCCCAACGAAGCCAAGGCTGTCGTGGGCAAGATGCTCGATGCTGCCCGTGCCCGTGAAGCGGCGCGCAAGGCCCGTGAGATGACTCGCCGCAAGGGCGCGCTGGACATCGCCGGCCTGCCGGGCAAACTGGCGGACTGCCAGGAGAAAGACCCTGCCCTCTCCGAACTGTACCTGGTGGAGGGTGACTCTGCGGGTGGCTCGGCCAAACAAGGTCGTAACCGCAGGACCCAGGCAATCCTGCCGCTCAAGGGCAAGATCCTCAACGTCGAGAAAGCGCGTTTCGACAAGATGATCTCGTCGCAGGAAGTCGGCACGCTGATCACCGCGCTGGGCTGCGGTATCGGCCGCGAAGAGTACAACATCGACAAGCTGCGTTATCACAACATCATCATCATGACCGATGCTGACGTCGACGGTTCGCACATCCGTACCCTGCTGTTGACGTTCTTCTTCCGTCAGTTGCCAGAGCTGATCGAGCGCGGCTACATCTACATCGCTCAGCCGCCGCTGTACAAGGTCAAGAAAGGCAAGCAAGAGCAGTACATCAAAGACGACGACGCCATGGAAGAATACATGACCCAGTCGGCTCTGGAAGATGCCAGCCTGCACCTCAGCGAATCAGCACCGGGTATTTCCGGCGAGGCGCTGGAGCGCCTGGTCAATGAGTTCCGTGGGGTGATGAAGACCCTCAAGCGCTTGTCGCGCCTGTACCCTCAGGAGTTGACCGAGCACTTCATCTACCTGCAGGCCGTGTCGCTGGAGCAGCTCTCGGATCATGCCGCGATGCAAGCCTGGCTGGGCAAGTTCGAAGAACGTCTGCGCTCTGTCGAGAAGTCGGGTCTGGTCTACAAGGCCAGCCTGCGCGAAGACCGCGAGCGCAATATCTGGCTGCCGGAAGTCGAGCTGATCTCGCATGGTCTGTCGAGCTATGTCACCTTCAACCGTGACTTCTTCGGCAGCAATGACTACAAGAGCATCACGACCCTGGGCGCGCAGATTAGCTCGCTGCTGGATGAAGGCGCCTACGTGCAACGGGGTGAGCGCAAGAAACCAGTGACCGAGTTCAAGGACGCCCTGAACTGGCTGATGACCGAGAGCACCAAACGCCACACCATCCAGCGCTATAAAGGATTGGGCGAGATGAACCCGGACCAGCTGTGGGAAACCACCATGGACCCGACTGTCCGTCGCATGCTCAAGGTGACGATCGAAGACGCCATCGCGGCGGACCAGATCTTCAACACCCTGATGGGCGACGCGGTGGAGCCACGCCGTGACTTCATCGAAAGCAACGCACTGGCGGTCGCCAACCTCGACTTCTGAGGCCTGGCGCTGTTGGCCCATGCTTGTGATGGGCACCTGAAAAGCCCCCGACAGCGACGCTGTCGGGGGCTTTTTGCTGCTGGAGCGCGAGCATCATGCTCTCGCGCCTTTCGGGACACCGGCGGGCACCCAGGCTGGGCCGTGCTACCATCAGTCTTTAGCTGGTCACGTACCACGGCTCTTCCGGCCTGCCCGGCGCCGCATGTGTTCAAGGATGAAAGATGCATGACTGACTGTTCCTCTGCTATTCGGATGTTGGAGCGTGTGCGATGACCCCGGCTTCCAGTCTTAACCGGCGTATCCTGATCATCGACGATACACCTTCGATTCACGGTGATTTTCGCAAGATCCTCTGCCCTCGCAACGAGGCCGAAGATGATCTGGCCCAAGCCGAAGCGCTTCTGTTTGGCAGCCCCGATACTCCCGAGCGTGCATCGGAATTTGAACTCGACAGCGCTTATCAGGGCCAGGAGGCCCTCGCCCTGGTGGAGCAGGCGCTGGCTGCGGGACGCCCTTATGCCCTGGCCTTCATCGATATGCGCATGCCGCCCGGTTGGGATGGTTTGCAGACCCTTGAGCATCTATGGCAGGTCGACTCACGTTTGCAGGTGGTGCTGTGCACAGCCTACTCAGACTACTCTCTGGAAGAAATGACCAGGCGGGTCGACATGGGCGACCGGCTGCTGATCCTCAAGAAGCCTTTCGATCCTATCGAAATCGTGCAGATGGCCAGGGCCATGACGGTCAAGTGGCAGATGACCGAAGAGGCGCAGCGCAAGATGAACCTGCTGGAGCAGGCGGTGCAGGAGCGAACGCGGGACTTGTCCGATGCCAATATCATCGTGCAGAACAGCCCGACCATCCTCTACCGGCTACGTGGCCAGCCGTCATTTCCGCTGATGTACATCTCGCACAACATCACCAAGTTCGGTCACCAGCGCGCTGCATTGCTGGCCTCAGCCGACTGGACACAGACGCTGATACATCCCGAGGACCAGGACAAGGTCAATGAGGCCATGGGCTGGGTTCTTGATAAAGGTGCCCAAGGGGCTTCCATTGAGTTCCGGCTGCGGACCGGCTCCGATGACTATCGCTGGGTCGAGAATCGCTATGTGCCGGTGCGTGACAACAGCGGCAGGCTGCTGGAGATCGAAGGCATCATTATTGATATCACCGAGCGCAAGCAGGCCGAAGAAAAGATCTCGCAACTGGCGCGTATCGATGGCCTGACCGGCATCGCCAACCGGGCGACTCTGATGGAGCGTCTGCGCTATGCGTTTGCGGCTGCTGAGCGCGGTGCGATGTCGTTCGCGGTGTTCTATCTGGATCTCGATCACTTCAAACGCATCAACGACACCCTCGGACACGCGGTGGGTGATTTGCTGTTACGGGAAACGGCTCGACGTCTAAGCGAATGCACCCGGGAGAGCGATCTGGTGGCGCGTCTGGGCGGCGATGAGTTTGCCATCCTGCAACTGGAGATGGGCGATCCAGCCAACGCGGCGGCGTTGGCCATGAAGCTCAACAGTCGCCTGATGCAGCCTTATCACCTGGATGGCCATGACCTGTATGTGTCGTCCAGCATCGGCATCAGTACCTATGCGCCGGGCTGTGCCAGCGCCGAGAGCCTGCTGAGCCAGGCTGATATGGCGTTGTACCGCTCCAAGGAAACCGGCCGTAATCAGTACCACTTCCACTCTGAAGATATCAATGAGGAGGTCAGCAGCCGGATTACCTTGATTGCCGAGCTCAAGCAGGCGCTGATCCGCGAAGAACTTGAGCTGTACTACTTGCCGGAGATCGACCTGCAGACCGGCGCCATCCTGGGGATGGAAGCCTTGCTGCGCTGGCACCACCCTGTCCGTGGTCTACTCGATGCTGGCGAGTTTGTACCGGCAGCGGAAAAGGCCGGCACCATCGTGGCGGTCGGGCAATGGGTACTTAACCAGGCCTGCAAGCAGATGCGCGAATGGCAGCAGCGGCAGATCGCGCCACCGGTAATATCCATCAACCTGTCGCTGACCCAGCTCAAGCGTGGTAGCGAGTTCGTCAGTGAAGTGATCCAGACCATCAATCGTTGGCAGCTACAGCCATCGGATCTTGAGCTGGATGTCACCGAGGCCACGCTGGCGCACACCAAGTGGACCCATAACGACGTGCTCCCCAAACTGCGCGAGTTGGGTATCAAGATCGCTATTGATGACTTTGGTACTGATTACTCGTCTTTCGATTATCTGAAGACCTTCCGGGTCAACCGGCTCAAACTTGCACCGATCTTTGTGACCCATGCACGGGATGATTTTCACAGCGCGATCACTCTGCGGACCATCATCAACTTTGCCAACGAAGTCGGCATCGGAGTGATCGCTGAAGGCGTGGAGACGCTGGAACAGAGAAACGCGTTGATCTCCACCGGCTCGACCGTCGCCGCTCACGGCTATTACTTCAGTGAGGCCGTGAACAGCGAGCATGCCGGTGAGCTATTGGCCGAGGGCCATATCAACCTTGAGTGATGGGCAGTGCCAGGGTGAAGGATGCCCCTTTGCCCTGCCCCTCGCTGCGAGCGGTCAGGCTGCCGCCCATGTCCCTGGCGGCGAGGACGCAACTGTGCAGGCCAAACCCGTGGCCCGACGCCCGAGTGGTGAAGCCATGTTCGAAGACTCGGGCAAGGTTCTCTTCGCGAATGCCTTCACCGTTATCCGCTACCTCGATCCTGATCTCGGCCTCATCGGCCTCCATCCGCAACACGATTTGGCTGGGGTGATCCTTGACCGGTTCGAGGGCTTGCTTGGCATTGTTGATGAGGTTGACGAGAATCTGCAGGACCTTGTGCTTGTCGAGATTGATCTCTGGAACGTCGCGGAAGTCCTTGACCAAGGTGATGGTGTGGCGGGCCAGTGACACATCGCAGATGCGCACCACGTCCTCGATCAGGTCGCGCAACTGCACCGGTTCCATGAAGCTGGAACTGCCCGCGTAAGACTGCTGGGTGGCGACGATGTCCTTGATGTGGTCGATGCTTTTGGTCAGCAGCGCAAGTTCATCGAGCAGGCTCTGTTGTTCGGCTTCCATGGCTTCGGCCAGTTTGTTCAGATAGCCCGGCAGCATCTGCCCTTTCGGGTCGTTGCTCATGAAATCGCCCAGGTCATGAGTATGCTCATTGAGCAGTTGCACCACCTTCGAGACGCCCTGGCCTTTCGAGCCACGAATCTTTTCCCGCAGCACCTGCGCCGAGACATTCACGCTGTTAAGCACATTGCCGACGTTGTGCAGGACGTTGGTGGCGATCTCCGCCATGCCCGCCTGGCGTGCAGTGGCGATCAGTTCGGCCTGGGTTGCGCGCAGCTCTTCATTGACCTTGGCCAGTTGTGACGGGCTGGGAATCTTCAACGCCAGCGGTATCAGCTTGATCAGCATAATGGCCGTAAGCAGCGATGCGGTCGCAGTGATGACCTTGATGAAAGCGGAGATCCAGTAATACGGATACCAGATGGTGATGATCTCCATCACATGGGTCGCGCCGCAGGCCAGGATGAACACACCGAAACAGACGAATATCCAGTCGAACGGAATGTCCTTGCGCTTACGGATGAAGTACAGCAAGGCAAACGGAATACTGATGTAACTCAGGGTGATCAGGCTGTCGGACAACACGTTGGCCCACAGCAAGTCGGGTCGCCAGAAATAGCAGTGACCGTGGGGCATGAACCGGTCATCGGTCAGCATGTTGAAGAGATCATTCATGGTGCGACTTCCTCACTGGACCAAGGGGGACGGCCAGGTGGTGGGCAGGATGATGGCGGGAGTCTAGCCTAGCAAAGCCCGAGATGTTGCCCTGCTCTATTCAGAGGGCGGAATGTTCCACGTGAAACACTGTGTGCAGCAGGCAGACGAAGAACCCCGGCAGCAGGCGGCAGTCAGGGTCCTATATCTGAACAGGGTGGAGGCTGACGCCGGTTTAGAATCTGTAACTGGCGGTCACCTGGATATTGCGCGGGTCGCCGTAGAATGCAGTTGGCCAGCTGGAGGTGTTCTGGGAGATCGTCTGGTAGTACTTCTTGTCGAAGACATTGTTCAAACCAAAACGCAGATCCAGATGCTCGGAAGCTTTGTAGCCGGCATTGAGATCGACAATGTAGTATGCAGCCTGCTCGATTTCATAGCCCACCCCTGCCGTAGTGCCTTTGTTAAAAATCGAGCTTTGAGAATACAGGCTGCCGCCTACGCGCCAGCGTTCCCACTGATTGGGGAGCTTATACATGGTGCTGAGCTTGAACTGGTGGCGTGGCACGTCGGTGTCGAATAGATCACCTCGCTCGAACACTCCCGAATCTTTATGGTACTTGGCTTGGGAAAACGTATAGCCAGCAGACATGTCCCAGTTCGGGGTCAGCGCACCGCTCAGCTGGATGTCAATGCCCTGGTTTCTAACTTTGCCAGCCGCTTCATAGCAGGTGCTTTGAGGATAAGTCGTACAGCTCGTTTGATCATCCACGGACTTGGGTCGGTTGCGCTGAATAATCTGGAACAGCGCAATACTGGTGTTAAGCACCCCTGCGAAATACTCGCCTTTGATCCCGATTTCATAGTTTTCACCTTCAACCGGCGTCAGCAGTTTGTTGGCGCTATCGATGTAGGTTTGTGGCTGAAAAATATCGGTGTAGCTGACATAGGCGGTGTGATGTTCATCAAGGTCATACAGCGCGCCTGCGTAGCGAGTCAGGTGCCGGGTTTCCTTGGCCTGCGAGGTGCTGACGCTGCCTTTGAAGTCGTAGAGATAGTCGTAGTCATACCAGTCCAGGCGGGCACCCAGAATGACTTTCAGATCGTCGGTAATGGTGAACCGTGCGGTTGAGTAGAGGCTGTCCTGATCCGTCTGCGTCGGGTTGCTGATCTCACGGGTGTTCAGCGACGGCTTGGCAATCACTGCGCTGTTGAAGAGGTAGGGGTCTATGTTGGTTGCGAAGTTGTAGACGCCAGAGCTTCGATAACCGATGACGTCTTTGCGTCTGCTCGCCCCCAGCACCAGTTCATGACGGCGATCCAGCAACTCGAAAGGACCGCTGAGGTAGAGGTCGTAGCTGCTTTGCCGGTCATCCACATGACCGCCGCTGCCGCGGATGCTCAGGGTGCTGACGTTGGAGGTCAGCCGGCCAGGATAACTGCCCAGGTAATCCAGCTCGGACCAACTCTGGTTTGCCGCCATACGCAGCGTCCAGTCGTTGCTCATCCGGTGCTCCAGATCGACAAACAGCATCCGGGTTTCCATATCCCAGTATTCCCAGTCGGCGGCGAAGTTCCTTGAGCGCGATAGCTTGAGGTCTCTGCCATTGGCCGCTGTCGTCAATCCGTTCCAGGCAACGTTATTGTTCTCGTTCTGGTAGGAGGCGCCGAGCGTGAGGGTTGTGTCGGGATTCAGATCAACCTCACCTACTGCATAGAGCAGGCTGTGTTCTTTCGATACGGTATCCTGAAAGCTATTACGATCCTGGTAAGTCACTACCGTACGGCCTCGAATGCTTCTGCTTTCATTGAGCGGTCCGGACAGATCCATTTCACTGCGATAGTTATCCCAGCTACCTGCACCCAGCGTCAGTTCAGCCTGAGGCTCTGCCGTTGGACGTTTACGAACCAGGTTGATGGCTGCTGACGGGCTCCCCGAACCCTGTACCAGTCCCGTGGCTCCCCTGGTAACTTCCACCCGGTCGTACATTGCCAGGTTGGCAGGTGTGACAGCGTCTGCCGCAGTCCCCAGTAAGGTCGGCAGTCCGTCATACAACAGGCTGTTGATCTGAAAGCCACGCGCGTAAAAGGTGTAACGCTCCGGGCCGATCTTCTGCATCGTCAGCCCTGGAGTCTTGCTGATAGCCTCCTGCACAGTGGTCAGGCTGGCGTCATCCATCTGCTGGCGTGTCACGACACTCACCGATTGAGGTGTCTCACGCATTGTTAACGCCAGTTTCGTAGCGGTTTGCATTGAGCCGGTGGTGTAGGACCCCGTGTTCTCGGTGGTCGCCCCCAGCCCTCGAGCGTTGATATCGGTCGCGCCCAAGACAACCGCATCGCCCGCCTCTATCACCTTTTGCAGCGTGTAATTGCCGGCGCTATTGATCGCTTGCAATCCGGTATCTGCCAACAGCTTTGCCAGCCCTTCCCTTACCCCATAGCTGCCATTAAGTCCCGGACTGCGCTTGCCTGCCGTTAACGTCCCGTCAACGGAAAGCAATGTCCCCGACTCGCTGGCAAAGCGATTAAGCACCTGATCCAGGCTGCCGGCCGCAATTGCATAGGTACGGCTTTGCTGCTGTTGCGCCGGCATTGTGCTGGCGGCCCACGCAGGTAGCGCCGGTACACCGGCCAACAGGCTGGCAACCAGGGTGTGACGGATCGAAAGGCTGAGTCTGGAGCGCGGTGTGGCGGGCAGGTACGGCATTCTGATTATTTCCCCCTTGAGAATGCTTGGTTATTGGTTTCAAGAGGTATCCCGAGCGAGGCGGGAAAACCGACAAGCCAGGATCAATAATTTTATAAGCTGCGCAGCGCGCAGGGTGTTCGGTCAGTCCCGCGGCCCTACGGTTACCCAATAGGCTGTCAGGCGCTGGACCTTGACCGGCAGCGATTGCTGTAGCGCCAGCAGCACCCGGTCGGTATCGTCCAGCGGGAATACGCCGGTCAGTGGCAGTGCGGCTACCGCCGGGTCGCAACGCAGCACACCGGGACGGTGGCGCGACAGCTCGTGAAGAAACTGGCCGAGGGGCACACGCTCGGCAACAAGGCGGCCCTGAGTCCAGGCAATGGCATTGGGGTCCGCGCGATCGAGCTGCCCCATTTGTTCGGCGTTGAACCAGCGTTGTTGTCCTGCCTGTAGACGAGCGGCCGGGGCGTGTCGGGGACGCAGCTCCAGTTCGCCTTCGAACAGTTCGACACGGCTGCCGCCAGCCACTTCATACACAGAGAAGCGCGTGCCCAGCGCCTGGATCTCGCCGACGGCGGTTTCTACTATCAATGGCCGGTTCTGCGGATCCTTGCCGCTTTGCAGAAGAATCTCGCCACTGAGCAGGCGGATCCGTCGCTCGTGGTGACTGAAGCGGATATTCACCGCTGTGCCGCTGTTCAGGCTCAACTGGCTGCCGTCGGCCAGGGTCTGGCTCAAACGTTCGCGGCTGCCGGTGCGCAGGTCGGCCATGGCTTCGCGCCAAGGCAGTTGTTGCTGAGCCAGGTAACCGCCGCCACCGGTCAGCAGCAGCGCGCCAAGCAGTTTGAGGGTCTGGCGTTTGCGTGCGTCAGGCATCTTGCGCAGTACTGTGTGGGCAGTGCTGGCCGGTACTCCGGCCAGAGTGCCTTGCAGGCGTTCAAAACGTTGCCAGGCGCGGCGGTGTTCGGCGTCGGCGGCCTGCCATTCGATGAAGCGCTGGTGCTGCTCTGCATCGAGCTCGCCATTCCAGTGCAGCATCAACCAGTGGCTGGCCTGCTCGACGATGGCCGGGGCAATCGGCGCTTCCTGGCCGTGGCTCATTCGGCGTACAGCACCTGATAACAGGCATTGATGGCGCGCAGCATGTACTTCTGCACGGAGCTGACGCTGACCTGCAGGCGCTCGGCAATTTGCGCATAATCCAGACCCTCGAAGCGCGACAGCACAAATGCCTCGCGAACCTTGCCTGGCATGCTGTCGAGCATCTGGTCGATCTGTATCAGGGTTTCGATGATCATGGCCCGGGTTTCCAGGCTCGGCGACTCCGGTTCCGCCAGCCCGGCGATGCTTTGCAGGTAGGCCTGCTCGATACGTTGGCGGCGCCACTGGTCGATCACCAGATTGCGGGCGATCTGCGCCAGATACATGCGCCCCTCCCCCATTCCGGGCATCCGCCGGGTGACCAGCAGGCGCAGGAACGTATCCTGAGCGATATCGGCCGCCTGTTCACGGTCACCCAGGCGCTGACGCAGCCAGCTTTGCAGCCAGCCATGATGATCGCGATAGAGGGTGTCGAGTGGCGAGGTTTCCATACGCACCGGCCTGTCCATTCTGGATGCATTTAAGAATTGATCGCAATTCTATTGCGCTGATGCTGAATAGATCAATCGTGATGGAAATGACCCGGATGAGGCGCATAAAAAAACCGGCGCCTTGAGAGGCGCCGGTTCAATCAGCAAAAAACTTATGCACGTTTTCAGCTCACTGATGACTTATAGAAATAAGCATGTAAATCAGTGAGTTATTGAAAATATTCGCGAATTTCAGAAAATTCGCACACAGGTTATCCACAATTTCAGGCAGGCACTTTTTCTTCGCCTGTCAGCGGTGTAGCGGGTGAGCCAAGAGCACGCTGGGTGGCTTCGTTCCAGGCCTGAACCCGCTCATTGAGCTCGGCAATGGCGCGTGGGCCCGTGCCTTCAGCCTGCATCGGGGCACCGATCACCAGTTCGATGGTGCCCGGCGTTTTGCCCCAGCCATCACGAGGCCAGAACTTGCCGGCGTTGTGGGCAATCGGCAGGACTGGCAGGCCTGCATTGACTGCCAGCGAGGCTCCGCCACGAGTGAACTTGCCAACCTTGCCGTAGGGCACGCGGGTGCCTTCCGGGAAGATCAGTACCCAGACCTTGTCCTTGAGCAGTTCGTCACCCTTCTTGGCGATGTGCTTGAGCGCCGCCTTGGGGTTGTCGCGGTCAATGGCGATCGGGCGCAGCATGGCCATCGCCCAGCCGAAGAACGGCACGTACAGCAGTTCGCGCTTGAGCACCTGGCTCAGTGGCGAGAAGTACGCCGACAGGAAAAAGGTTTCCCACGTGCTCTGGTGGTTGGAGATGATCACGCAGGGCGTTTCAGGCACATGCTCCTGGCCGGTGACCTTGACCTTGATGCCCAGGATGCTGCGCACCAGCAGCAGGGCGAAGCGGCACCAGTACACATTGATGAAGCGGTAGCGCTGTTTGAACGGCAGGAACGGCGCAACGAAAAAGCTCAGCGAACACCACAGCAAGGCACTGCCGCCGAGGCACAGGTAAAAGATAAAGATCCTGATGGTCTGAATGATCGACATGCTGACGTTTACCTAGCGGGCAGCGGCCCGTTCATTGCGCGTGTGATGAAGAATGCCGGAGGCAGGTCTCAGCCAGCACGGGTGTGGATAAGTTGCCTGGCAACCGCCGCCAGGTCATCGAAAACCAGCGTGCCGGCCGGGAGCTGGCCGTCTATCGTTCTTTGCCCTTTGCCGGTCAATACCAGCACCGGTTGAGCTTCGACGGCCAGCGCCGCCTGTAGGTCACCCTTGCTGTCGCCCACGAACCACAGGCCTTTGAGGTCTGCGCCATAGTGCCGGGAGATGGTGTGCAGCATGCCCGGCAGTGGCTTGCGACAATCGCAACCGGCATCCGGGCCATGTGGACAATAGACGATCAAGCCAACCTCGCCGCCCTGCTCGGCCACCCGCTTGCGCAATTGCGCGTGCATGGCGTCCAGGGTGGCCAGGTCGTAATAACCTCTGGCAATACCGGACTGGTTGGTGGCAACCGCCACCGTCCAGCCGGCCTTGCTCAGCTCTGCGATGGCCTCGATCGAGCCGGGAATGGGGATCCACTCCTGCACCGACTTGATGTAGGCGTCGGAGTCCTGATTGATCACCCCGTCACGATCGAGAATCAGCAGTTTCACTCTTTACTCCTCAGCCCAGCAGCGAGATATCAGCCACGCCCAGGAACAGGCCGCGCAGACGCGCCAGCAGCGCGTAGCGGTTGGCCCGCACGTTGGCGTCTTCGGCATTGACCATCACCGCTTCGAAGAACGCATCGACCGGCTCGCGCAGGTTGGCCAGACGGGTCAGCGCTTCGTTGTACTTACGCTCGGCGGCCATTGGCTGCACGGCGTGATCGGCTTGTTGAATGGCCGAGTACAGGGAGAACTCGTTGGCGTTGTCGAAGTACTTCGGCTCGATGGTCGAGGCAACCTTGCCCTCGGCCTTGCTCAGCAGGTTCGATACCCGCTTGTTCACCGCTGCCAGCGCGGCAGCCTGAGGCAGTTTGCGGAACGCCTGAACGGCTTGTACACGCTGGTCGAAGTCGAGTGCCGAACCCGGTTGCAGGGCACGTACCGAGAGATAAACCGCCACTTCGATGCCTTCGTCTTCATAACGCGCCCGCAGACGGTCGAAGATGAACTCCAGGACCTGATCGGCGAGGCCTGCGGCCTTGACCTTGGCGCCGAACTGGCCGACGGCGTATTTCACGGTGTCGATCAGGTCCAGGTCGAGTTGTTTCTCGATCAGGATGCGCAGGATGCCCAAGGCCGCACGACGCAGCGCGTAAGGGTCTTTGCTGCCGGTCGGCAGCATGCCGATACCGAAGATGCCGACCAGAGTGTCGAGCTTGTCGGCGATGGCCACTGCCGCGCCGGTCAGGGTCGACGGCAGTTCAGCGCCGGCGCCACGTGGCATGTACTGCTCGTTCAGCGCCAGGGCCACATCGTGCGGCTCACCGTCGTGTTTGGCGTAGTAGTAACCGGCAATGCCCTGCATTTCCGGGAACTCGCCGACCATCTCGGTGGACAGGTCGCACTTGGACAGGATACCGGCACGTGCCGCACGCTGAGCATCGCCGCCGATGCGCGGGGCGATGTAGGCAGCCAGTTTCGAAACCCGCTCGGCCTTGTCATAGACGCTGCCCAGTTGGGCCTGGAACACCACGTTTTTCAGACGCTCGTTGAAGCTTTCGAGCTTCTGCTTCTTGTCCTGCTTGAAGAAGAACTCGGCGTCGGTCAGGCGTGGGCGCACGACCTTCTCGTTACCGTGGACGATCTGCGACGGGTCTTTGCTTTCGATGTTGGCCACGGTGATGAAGCGCGGCAGCAGCTTGCCTTCGGCGTCCAGCAGGCAGAAGTACTTCTGGTTGTCCTGCATGGTGGTGATCAGCGCTTCCTGAGGCACTTCCAGGAAGCGCTCTTCGAAGGAGCAGACCAGCGGCACCGGCCATTCGACCAGGCCGGTCACTTCGTCGAGCAGGGCTGGCGGCACGATGGCGGTGCCTTGCTGCTGGGCAGCCAGTTCTTCAACACGCTTGCTGATGATCTGCCGACGCTCGTTGGCGTCAGCCAGTACGTATGCGGCACGCAGGTCGGTCAGGTAGCCGGCCGGCGAGCTGATACGCACATCTTCCGGGTGATGGAAGCGGTGGCCACGGGACAGACGGCCAGCGGTCTGGGCCAGAATCGTGCAATCGACGACCTGGTCACCAAACAGCATCACCAGCCACTGGGTCGGACGCACGAACTCTTCCTTGCGCGCGGCCCAGCGCATGCGCTTGGCGATCGGCAGGTCGTTGAGCGAATCTTCGACGATGGTTGGCAGCAGCGAAGTGGTCGGCTTGCCCGCGATGTTCTGCACAAAGCGCAGCTTGGCGCCGCTCTGGTCGATCTCGGCCAGATCCACCCCGCACTTCTTGGCAAAGCCAAGTGCGGCCTGGGTCGGGTTACCTTCGGCGTCGAACGCAGCCTGGCGCGGCGGGCCGTCCAGATTCACGCTGCGGTCCGGTTGTTGGCTGGCAAGACCGGTGACCAGTACCGCCAGGCGGCGTGGTGCGGCGTAGACCTGGCTGGCACTGTAGGTCAGGCCAGCGGCCTGCAGGCCCTTTTCGATGCCGGCCAGAAATGCATCGGCCAGGCTGCCCAGAGTCTTGGGTGGCAGTTCTTCGGTGCCCAGTTCAACCAGAAAATCTTGAGCACTCATTGTGCAGCCTCCAGCTTGGCCAATACTTCGTCGCGCAGATCAGGTGCCGCCATCGGGAAGCCCAGCTTGGCCCGCGATTGCAGGTAAGCCTGGGCCACGGCGCGGGCCAGGGTACGCACGCGCAGAATGTACTGCTGACGTGCCGTCACCGAGATTGCCCGGCGGGCGTCGAGCAGGTTGAAGGTGTGCGAA
Organism: Pseudomonas sp. 21LCFQ010; assembly: GCF_024129905.1. NCBI lineage: Bacteria > Pseudomonadati > Pseudomonadota > Gammaproteobacteria > Pseudomonadales > Pseudomonadaceae > Pseudomonas > Pseudomonas sp. 21LCFQ010. Next base: position 46,525 of record NZ_JAMYDZ010000006.1, read on the forward strand.
GCCTTGAGCACCATTTCATAGCTCGGCAGCGGCAGCTCCAGACCGATCAGGCGCTGGGCTTCACCTTCATAGAAATCGAACAGCTCGAACAGCTTGTCGACGCTGGCGTGTTCGAAGTTGTAGGTCGATTGCTCCACTTCGTTCTGGTGGAACACATCGCCATAGGTGACCTTGCCGAACGGACCGTCGGCCCAGACCAGATCGTAGACCGAGTCCACGCCCTGCTGGTACATGGCCAGACGCTCCAGACCGTAGGTGATCTCGCCGGTTACCGGGTAGCACTCGATACCGCCGACCTGCTGGAAGTAGGTGAATTGCGAAACTTCCATGCCGTTGAGCCAGATTTCCCAGCCCAGCCCCCAGGCGCCCAGCGTCGGCGACTCCCAGTTGTCCTCGACGAACCGTACGTCATGCACCAGCGGATCGAGGCCGATGTGCTTGAGCGAGCCCAGGTACAGCTCCTGGAAGTTGTCGGGGTTGGGCTTGAGCACCACCTGGAACTGGTAGTAGTGCTGCAGGCGGTTGGGGTTTTCACCATAACGGCCGTCGGTAGGGCGGCGGCTCGGCTGAACGTAGGCGGCGTTCCAGGTCTCCGGCCCTACGGCGCGCAGAAACGTGGCGGTGTGGAAAGTACCGGCGCCCACTTCCATATCGTAGGGCTGAAGCACCACACAACCTTGATCGGCCCAGTATTGCTGGAGGGCGAGGATCAAGTCTTGGAAGGTACGCACGGCTGGCGTAGGCTGGCTCACAAAATTCACCTGTGCTGGGCTGCGATTCGAAAGGGCGGGAGTATACCCGATTCGTTCGTGGATCGGCCTGTGGGAGGTTTATGACACGCTGCTTTTGGTGCAATGAAGACCCGCTGTATATCGCTTATCACGATCACGAATGGGGCGTGCCACTGCGCGATGCGCAGAAGTTGTTCGAACTGCTGTTGCTCGAAGGGTTCCAGGCCGGGTTGTCATGGATCACGGTCCTGAAAAAACGCGCCCGTTACCGCGAGGTGATGTTCGGTTTCGATGTGCAGCAACTGGCCGACATGAGCGATGAGTACATCGAGCAGTTGATGCAGGAGCCGGGCATCATTCGCAACCGCCTCAAGCTCAACGCCGCCCGGCGCAACGCCCGCGCCTGGTTGCAACTGGACGATCCGGTCACCTTGCTCTGGTCATTCGTCGGTGGCGTGCCCAAGGTCAATCACTTCAAGGATCGCAGCGAGGTGCCGGCGATTACCGCCGAGGCCGAAGCGATGAGCAAGGCGCTGAAGAAAGCCGGCTTCACCTTTGTCGGCCCGACCATCTGCTACGCCTACATGCAGGCCAGCGGCATGGTCATGGATCATACGACCGATTGTGATCGCTATCGGGCGCTGACGGGTACAATGGCCGGCTGAAATCAGGAGAGTGACTCGTGGAAAAATTCAAAGGCGCCCTGATGGTCGGGGCGTTGCGCCTGTTTGCCCTGCTGCCCTGGCGTGCCGTACAAGCGGTAGGCTCGACGATTGGCTGGCTGATGTGGAAGCTGCCCAACCGCTCGCGTGACGTGGTGCGCATCAACCTGACCAAGTGTTTCCCAGAGCTGAACGACGTCGAGCGCGAGCAGCTGGTCGGTCGCAGCCTGATGGACATCGGCAAGACCCTGACCGAAAGCGCCTGTGCGTGGATCTGGCCGGCGCAAAAATCCATTGACCTGGTGCGCGAGGTCGAAGGTCTGGATGTCCTCAAGGATGCCTTGGCTTCAGGCAAGGGCGTTGTGGGTATCACCAGCCATCTGGGCAACTGGGAAGTGCTCAATCACTTCTATTGCAGCCAGTGCAAACCGATCATTTTCTACCGGCCGCCCAAGCTCAAGGCGGTGGATGAACTACTGCGCAAGCAACGTGTACAGCTGGGCAACCGGGTTGCGCCGTCGACCAAGGAAGGCATCCTCAGCGTCATCAAGGAAGTGCGCAAGGGCGGCCAGGTGGGCATTCCCGCCGACCCGGAGCCGGCTGAATCGGCGGGTATCTTCGTGCCGTTTTGCGGCACTGTAGCCCTGACCAGCAAGTTCGTGCCCAACATGCTCGCCGGCGGTAAAGCGGTCGGCGTATTCCTGCACGCCATGCGCCTGCCGGATGGCTCAGGCTACAAGGTGGTGCTCGAAGCCGCCCCTGAGGCGATGTACAGCACCGACACCGAAACCGCTGCGGCGGCGATGAGCCAGGTGGTGGAAAAGTACGTACGCGCCTACCCCAGCCAGTACATGTGGAGCATGAAACGCTTCAAGAAACGCCCGCCTGGCGAGGCACGCTGGTATTGATGAACCAGTGACAGATTTGCCCCGTAGGAGCTGCTTTAGCAGCGAGAGGGCTTCGCGGCTGAAGCCGCTCCTACGGTTTTCAAAAAGGCCAACGCACCCCCTGTCCCGACAACACCAGCGACGATCTCCCCGGAAAGATCGACGCCCAGAAAAGCATTGGCTGCCGCTACGCCCAACAATGCTCCAGAGAGAGAACCAGACGCACGGTTTTGAAACTTGATCTCGTGGCAGTACCGGCCTTGAAAAGGTTAGGGAATTGGCGTGTACCCTACCAAATTGCATCTACAGGACGTCTCTGGTTCTTGCGTATGAAATTTCCTGGCTATCAGAAAAAACTCAATCCCACCTGAAACAGCCGCTCGGCATCGCGGATGTATTTCTTGTCCACCAGGAACATGATCACGTGGTCGCCCGATTCGATCACGGTGCTGTCGTGGGCGATGAGTACTTCTTCGTCGCGAATGATCGCGCCGATGGTGGTGCCGTTGGGCAGGTTGATGTCCTTGATGGCGCGGCCAATCACCTTGCTCGACTTGGCATCACCGTGGGCCACCAGTTCAATGGCTTCTGCTGCGCCGCGGCGCAATGAATGCACGCTGACGATATCGCCACGGCGCACGTGGGCCAGCAGGGTGCCGATGGTGGCGAGCTGCGGGCTGACCGCGATGTCGATTTCGCCGCCTTGCACCAGGTCGACATAGGCCGGGTTGTTGATCAGGGTGATGACGGTGCGCGCGCCCATGCGTTTGGCCAGCAGCGACGACATGATGTTGGCTTCGTCATCGTTGGTCAGGGCCAGGAACAGGTCGGTGTCGCCGATGTTCTCTTCCATCAACAGGTCGCGGTCTGACGAGCTGCCTTGCAACACCACGGTGCTGTTGAGGTTTTCCGAAAGGTAGCGGCAGCGCGCCGCGCTCATCTCGATGATCTTGACCTGATAGCGGCTTTCAATGGCTTCGGCCAGGCGTTCGCCGATGTTGCCGCCGCCGGCGATGACGATGCGTTTGTAGTTCTCGTCGAGCCGGCGCATCTCGCCCATCACCGCGCGAATGTCGGCCTTGGCGGCGATGAAAAACACCTCATCGTCGGCTTCGATCACCGTGTCGCCCTTGGGCAGGATCGGCCGGTCACGGCGGAAGATCGCTGCCACGCGGGTTTCGACGTTGGGCATGTGCGCCTTGAGCTGACGCAGTTGCTGGCCGACCAGCGGCCCGCCGTAGTAGGCCTTGGTCGCTACCAGTTGCGCCTTGCCTTCACCGAAGTCGATCACCTGCAAGGCGCCGGGCTGTTCGATCAGACGCTTGATGTAATGAGTCACCACCTGCTCGGGGCTGATCAGCACGTCCACCGGAATGGCGTCGTTGTCGAACAGCTCGCCGCGGGTCAGGTAGGCTGACTCGCGGACCCGGGCAATCTTGGTCGGGGTATGAAACAGGGTGTAGGCCACCTGGCAGGCAACCATGTTGCACTCATCGCTGTTGGTGACCGCCACCAGCATGTCGGCATCGTCGGCGCCGGCCTGGCGCAGCACGGTCGGAAACGAGCCCTTACCCTGCACGGTGCGGATATCCAGGCGGTCGCCCAGATTGCGCAGGCGGTCGCCGTCGGTGTCGACCACGGTGATGTCGTTGGCTTCGCTGGCCAGGTGTTCGGCCAGCGTGCCGCCAACCTGCCCTGCACCGAGGATGATGATTTTCAACCTTTAACTCCTGAGAGTCTGGATCTGTGTAGGAGCGGCTTCAGATGCGAAAGCGCCACTCCTATATATGAGGTGTCGTCCGTTCAACTGCGATCTTGATCAGTTTTGCGTAATAGAAACCATCATGCCCACCCTCTTGAGCCAGCAACTGGCGACCATGCGGTTGCTTGATGCCTGCCGCTGGCTGGCCTTGCTGGCCGGCGATGTCCAGTTCGCGGGCACCCGCTGTGCGGGCCAGAAACGCGCCGATGACGTCGGTGTTTTCGGTCGGCAGGGTCGAACAGGTCGCGTACAGCAGGATGCCGCCCACTTCCAGGGTCGGCCACAGCGCATCGAGCAGTTCGCCCTGCAGCGTAGCCAGGGCCGGGATATCGTCGGCCTGGCGGGTCAGTTTGATGTCCGGGTGACGGCGGATCACGCCGGTGGCCGAGCACGGGGCGTCGAGCAGGATGCGCTGGAACGGTTTGCCGTCCCACCATTGCGCAGTGTCGCGGCCGTCGGCGGCGATCAGCTCGGCATCGAGGCCCAGGCGGTCAAGGTTCTCGCGCACCCGTACCAGCCGCTTGGCTTCCAGATCGACGGCGACCACACCAGCCAGATCTGCCTGGACTTCCAGCAGGTGGCAGGTCTTGCCGCCCGGTGCGCAGCAGGCGTCCAGTACCCGTTGCCCCGGCGCCAGTTGCAGCAGGTCGGCGGCCAATTGGGCGGCTTCATCCTGCACGCTGATCCAGCCCTCGGCAAAGCCCGGCAGATTGCGCACGTCGGTGGCCTCGGCAAGCACGATACCGTCCTGGCTGAACTGGCAGGGCTGCGCCTCGATCGCGGCGGCCTTGAGCAGCTCCAGATACCCGGCCCGGTCGTGATGGCGGCGGTTGACCCGCAGGATCATCGGCGGGTGGGCATTGTTCGCCGCGCTGATGGCTTCCCATTGTTCTGGCCAGGCGGCTTTCAGGGCTTTTTGCAGCCAGCGCGGGTGGGCGGTACGCACCACCGGGTCGTGTTCCAGTTCAGCCAGCAGCGCCTGACCTTCGCGCTGGGCACGGCGCAGTACCGCGTTGATCAGGCCCTTGGCCCAGGATTTTTTCAGCTTGTCGGCGCAGCCCACGGTCTCACCGATGGCGGCATGTGCCGGGATCCGGCTGTAGAACAGCTGGTACAGACCGATCAGCAGCAATGCCTCGACATCGGCATCGGCGGCCTTGAAGGGCTTTTGCAGCAATTTGGCGGCCAGTGCCGACAGGCGCGGTTGCCAGCGGGCGGTGCCGAAGGCCAGGTCCTGGGTCAGGCCACGGTCACGCGGCTCGACCTTGTCCAATTGCGCGGGCAGCGAACTGTTCAGCGATGCCTTGCCACTGATCACGGCGGCAAGGGCTTTGGCGGCAGCCAGACGCGGGTTCATTGGCCCAGTACCGTACCGGTGGCGAATTTCTCGCGGCGGCTGTTGAACAGGTCAGCGAAGTTCAGCGCTTTGCCGCCCGGCAGTTGCAGGCGGGTCAGGCGCAGCGCCTGCTCACCACAGGCAACCAACAGGCCGTCCTTGCTGGCGTCGAGGATGGTGCCCGGCACGCCGCTGCCATCGGCCAGGCTGGCAGCCAGCACTTTGAGGGCTTCGCCAGCTAGGGTGCTGTGGCAGATCGGCCAGGGATTGAACGCACGGATCAGACGCTCCAGCTCAATGGCCGGGCGGCTCCAGTCCAGGCGTGCTTCATCCTTGTTCAGTTTGTGGGCATAGGTGGCCAGGCTGTCGTCCTGGACTTCGCCGGTCAGCGAGCCGTCTGCCAGGCCGGCAATCGCTTGCAGCACGGCAGGTGGGCCGAGTTCGGCCAGACGGTCATGCAGGCCGCCGCCGGTGTCGTCGGCGCTGATCGGGGTGACGCTCTTGAGCAGCATGGGACCGGTATCAAGGCCTGCCTCCATGCGCATCACCGTGACCCCGCTTTCGGCGTCACCGGCCTGCACCGCGCGCTGGATCGGCGCAGCACCGCGCCAGCGCGGCAGCAGCGAGGCGTGGCTGTTGATGCAGCCCAGACGCGGAATATCCAGCACCACTTGCGGCAGGATCAGGCCGTAGGCGACCACCACCATCAGGTCGGGCTGCAGCGCGGCCAGTTCGGCCTGGGCCTGGGCATCACGCAGCGTCGGTGGCTGCAGCACGGGCACGTTGTGCTGCTGGGCCAACTGCTTGACCGGGCTGGGCATGAGCTTTTGCCCACGGCCGGCCGGGCGGTCGGGCTGGGTGTAGACCGCCACGATCTGATAAGGGCTGTCGAGCAGGGCCTTGAGGTGTTCGGCGGCAAATTCCGGGGTGCCGGCGAAGACGATGCGCAGTGGCTCAGTCATGGGCTTCTCGTTCCATAAAAAAAGCAAAAGGCCCGTGACAGGCCTTTTGGTGAGTGACAACGGATCAGGCTTTCTGCTTGTGCTGTTTTTCCAGCTTCTTCTTGATCCGGTCACGCTTGAGGGTCGACAGGTAGTCCACGAACAGCTTGCCGTTGAGGTGGTCGCACTCGTGCTGGATGCACACCGCCAGCAGGCCTTCGGCGATCAACTCGTAAGGCTGGCCGTCACGGTCAAGGGCCTTGACCCGGACCCGCAGCGGGCGGTCGACGTTTTCGTAGAAGCCGGGCACCGACAGGCAGCCTTCCTGATACTGGCCCATGTCTTCGCTGAGGGTTTCAAGCTCCGGGTTGATGAATACCTGCGGCTCGCTGCGGTCTTCGCTCAGGTCCATGACCACTATGCGCTTGTGGACGTTGATCTGGGTGGCTGCCAGACCGATGCCAGGTGCTTCGTACATGGTTTCAAACATGTCGTCGATCAACTGGCGGATGGCGTCGTCCACGACCGTCACCGGCTTGGCGATGGTGCGCAGGCGCGCATCGGGGAATTCGAGAATGTTTAGGATGGCCATATACGTAAGTGCTGCACTGATAGGGTAAAGTCAGGACTGGCTGCCAGGCGTGGAACGCCTTTTCTCCACTGCGCCTGACACGAATCAGAACACGGCTGTGGGCGTGCGCCAGGAGGCGGGTTCAGGTCGTCTTCCAGTCAAGCGATGCCACATGATAAAGGGATTCACCGCATGAGGAAAACACTACTCGCCCTGCTGCTGTTGACAGCCACTGGTCTGGTGCAGGCGCAAGTGCAACTCAGGGATGGCCATCCACAGAGTTACACCGTTACAGCCGGTGACACGCTGTGGGACATTTCCGGTAAATTTCTGCGTGAGCCATGGCGCTGGAAAGAGATCTGGCGTGCCAACCCCGGTATTCAGGATCCTGACCTGATCTACCCCGGCGACACCCTGAGCCTTACTTATGTCGACGGCAAGCCGCAGGTGGTGCTGGGGCGCGGCGAATCGCGTGGCACGGTCAAGCTTTCGCCACGGGTGCGCAGCTCACCGACTGTCGAGGCCATCCCCAGCATCCCGTTGGGTGCGATCAACGCTTTTCTGCTCAGCAACCGGATCGTCAACAGCGCTGATCAGTTCCGCCAGGCGCCGTACATCGTCGCCGGTAATGCCGAGCGGGTGCTCAGCGGTCAGGGCGACCGGATCTACGCCCGTGGCGAGCTGGACAATACCCACACCATCTACGGCATCTTTCGCCAGGGCAAGGTCTACACCGACCCTGAGACCAAGGAAATTCTCGGCATCAATGCCGACGATATCGGCAGTGGCGAAGTGGTCGCCAGCGAAGGCGACATCTCAACCCTGGTCATGCAGCGCTCGACCCAGGAAGTGCGCCTTGGTGACCGGCTGTTCGCCAGCGAAGAGCGGCCGATCAACTCGACCTTCATGCCCACTGCGCCCGCCTCGACCATCGACGGGCTGATCATCGATGTGCCTCGCGGCGTGACGCAGATCGGCGTCAACGACGTGGTGACCCTCGACAAGGGCCGTCTGGATGGCCTGGCAGAAGGCAATGTGCTGGCGATCTACAAAACCGGCGAACACGTGCGCGACCGGATCACCGGCGGGCAGGTGAAAATTCCGGACGAGCGGTCCGGGTTGCTGATGGTGTTCCGCACCTATGACAAGCTCAGTTACGCCTTGGTCCTGCACGCCAACCGGTCGTTGAGCATCATGGACAAGGTACGTAATCCCTGATTCTGCACAGCCTGTATGGGTGAACAGGGAGCGTTCACTTTTACAGTGTTGTTCACAGAGTTATCCACAGGTTGCGCACGTGTAATGGTGCGCTGCGGATCAGGGATGATCGTATGCCATTGTTTGAAAATTACTCAATTTCACCGGCTGAACTTGAAGCCCGGCTGCGCTTGCACCGGCTACCTGATATCGGCCCGGCTCGCTTTACCCGACTCATCGAAGCCTTCGGCAGTGCCAGTGCGGCGCTGGCGGCACCGGCCAGTGCCTGGCGTTCCTTGCGTCTGCCCCAGGCCAGCAGCGAAGCCCGGCGTGCCGCTTTGGTGCGCGATGGGGCCAGCGCTGCGCTGGCCTGGATCGAGCGTGCGGGCCAGCATTTACTGATGTGGGACGACCCTGCCTACCCTGCCCTGCTGGCTGAAATCGCCGACCCGCCACCGCTGTTGTTCATCGCGGGCGACCCAGCTTTGCTCGAGCGCCCGCAACTGGCAATGGTCGGCAGCCGCCGTGCCTCAAAGCCTGGGCTGGACACCGCCAGTGCCTTTGCCCGCAGTCTGGCGGCTGGCGGGTTGGTGATCACCAGCGGTCTGGCGCTGGGGGTGGATGGGGCTGTGCATCAGGCTGCGCTGGACGTGGGTGGCTCTACCATCGGGGTGTTGGGCACGGGGCTGGAAAATTTTTATCCACAGCGCAATCACGCCCTGGCCAGACGCATGAGCGAGCAGCGTGGTGCCGTCATTTCCGAGTTTCCCCTTGATGCAGGTCCGCAAGCAGCCAACTTTCCGCGCCGCAACCGGATCATCAGCGGTCTGTCGCTGGGGGTGCTGGTGGTTGAGGCCAGCGTGCGCAGCGGCTCGCTGATCACCGCCCGGATGGCCGCCGAGCAAGGCCGTGAGGTGTATGCGATACCGGGGTCGATTCATCATCCCGGTGCACGGGGTTGTCACCAATTGATTCGCGATGGCGCAACATTGGTGGAAAGCGTCGAACACATCCTTGAAGGTCTGCGTCACTGGCAGGTGGCAAGCACGGTGGTCGAGCCTGCACTTGCGGCACCAGCCGCCCATCCGCTGCTGGCCCTGTTGCATGCCGCGCCGCAGACCAGCGAGGGTCTGATGCTCAGCAGTGGCTGGGCATTATCCAGAGTGCTGGCCGCGCTGACCGAGCTGGAGCTTGAAGGCCGGGTCAGTTGTGAGGGCGGGCGATGGTTCGCTGCCGGTGACTAAGGGTACACTGCCGCCCAATCTATTGGAGAGACAGCAATGGTCAACAGTTGGCGTGTGCAACAAGCCGCTCGTGAAGTCAGAGCCGGGGCGGTGATTGCCTATCCAACCGAAGCGGTTTGGGGGTTGGGCTGTGATCCTTGGGATGAAGAGGCGGTCTGGCGGCTGCTGGCAATCAAATCACGGCCGGTGGATAAGGGTCTGATTCTGGTCGCGGACAATATTCGCCAGTTCGACTTTTTGTTCGAGGACTTCCCCGAGCTTTGGATTGATCGCATGGCCAGTACCTGGCCCGGCCCGAATACCTGGCTGGTGCCACACCAGAACCTGCTGCCCGAATGGGTCACCGGCCAACACGACACCGTAGCCCTGCGGGTCACCAGCCACCCGCAGGTGCGCGAGCTGTGCGCACTGGTCGGGCCGCTGATTTCCACCTCCGCCAACCCGGCGGGCCGCCCCGCTGCGCGTTCACGGTTGCGGGTCGAGCAATACTTCCGCGGCCAGATCGACCACGTGCTCGGCGGCAGCCTGGGCGGGCGCCGTAATCCAAGCGTGATCCGTGATCTGGCGACCGGGCAGGTGGTTCGTCCCGGCTAGAGTCAATACTGCTCGATTAAGCACCACAAATCTTTGTGGGAGCGAGCTCTGCTCGCGACGAGACCAGTAAAATCACAGTATTTGTGGCGAATGCACCGCCGTCTTCGCTAGCAGGCTAGCTCCCACTGGGTCGGCGTTGTGCCGAGCACTTGGGCCAGGCACAAACCCGGTGGGAGTCGGCTCAGCCCACGGATGCTATGGCATGTCCACAGACAAACCGAAAGACTTGCACAGAGCCATAGAGTCTCCCACCAGGCCGATCAAGGAATCAGAATGGTCGAACCGGTGGTGCGGCGCGCCGCCAGTTCGGTCTGTGCCTGGGCTGCATCCTGCAGGGCGTACTGCTGGATGTCGTTGACCTTGATCTTGCCGCAGGCCAGCATGTCGAACAGCTCATCGGCCATGCTCTGCAGGCTTTGCGGGGTGTTGGCGTAACTGCCCAGGGTTGGTCGGGTGACGTACAGCGAACCCTTCTGGGCCAGCAGCCCCAGGTGGACGCCGGTCACCGCGCCCGAGGCATTGCCGAAGCTGACCAGCAGGCCACGCGGCGCCACGCAATCGAGTGAGGTCAACCAGGTGTCCTTGCCCACGCTGTCATAGACCACCGGGCACTTCTTGCCGTCAGTCAGTTCCAGCACCCGCCTGGCCACGTCTTCATGGCTGTAGTCGATGGTCTCCCAAGCGCCCAGGGCCTTGGCGTGAGCGGCTTTTTCCGCACTGCTGACCGTACCGATCAGGTTGGCGCCCAGCGCTTTGGCCCACTGGCAGGCCAGCGAACCGACGCCGCCGGCAGCGGCATGGAACAGGAAGGTTTCACCGGGTTTGATCTGGTAGGTCTGGCGCAGCAGGTACTGGGTGGTCAGACCCTTGAGCAGCACGGCGGCGGCCTGCTCGAAGCTGATCGCATCGGGCAGCTTGATCAGGTTGGCTTCTGGCAAGACATGAAATTCGCTGTAGCCGCCCAGCGGGCCGGTGCCATAGGCCACCCGGTCACCGACACTGAAGCGGCTTACTTCACTGCCCACCGCCTCGACGATACCTGCGCCTTCATTACCCAGACCGCTGGGCAGTTGTGCCGGGTACAGCCCGCTGCGGTAATAGGTATCGATGAAGTTCAGGCCGATGGCCCGGTTGCGTACTCGCACCTCCTGTGGGCCTGGCTCGGCGGGTTCGAAGTCGACGTACTCAAGGACTTCAGGGCCACCCGTCTTGCTGAACTGGATACGCTTTGCCATGTGCTCTCTCCATGATGTTGGATCCACTGTCTTCCCTATCGGACCCTTTCATGTGACGCACGTCAACTGCGAAGCCATTGCAGGCGATGTTATGCTACCCGCCACTTTGCCTGGAGCCCTTGTAGTCCGGGCACCAGACGTTTTTAGGGAGCCTCTAAAAACTGCCTGCGTTGCCATCGCTGCGTTAAAAACAGGCTCGGAATGCTCATTTACAACCCGTAAAGTCGAGCGCGACTCCGACTGTTCCTCGCCTGTTTTTGCCTTGCGCTGGCTGCCTCGCCGACGTTTTTAGAGGCTCCCTTTAGGGAGCGCCATGAATAGCCGTACCGAAGCCGTCAAAGCCTATCTGCTCGACCTGCAAGACCGTATCTGCGCCGCGCTGGAGCATGAAGACGGTGGCGCGCACTTCATCGAAGATGCCTGGGCCCGTGAAGCCGGGGGCGGTGGCCGTACCCGGGTCATCGAGAACGGCGCGGTGGTCGAGAAAGGCGGCGTCAACTTTTCCCATGTATTTGGCAGCAGCCTGCCGCCGTCGGCCAGTGCCCATCGGCCCGAGCTGGCCGGGCGCGGCTTCCAGGCGCTGGGCGTGTCGCTGGTGATCCACCCGCGCAACCCGTACGTGCCGACCTCGCATGCCAACGTGCGGTTCTTTATCGCCGAAAAAGAAGGCGAAGAACCGGTCTGGTGGTTCGGTGGCGGCTTTGACCTGACCCCTTACTATGGCGTCGAGGAAGACTGCATCCACTGGCACCAGGTCGCCGAACGCGCCTGCGCACCCTTCGGTGCCGACGTGTACCCACGCTACAAGGCCTGGTGCGACAGCTATTTCCACCTCAAGCATCGCAACGAGCCGCGCGGCATTGGCGGGCTGTTCTTCGATGACCTGAACCAGTGGGACTTCGACACCAGCTTCGCCTTCATGCGCGCCATCGGCGATGCGTACCTGGAGGCCTACCTGCCCATCGTGCGCCGCCGCAAGGCCGCTGCCTGGACCGTGCAACAGCGCGAATTCCAGGAGTTCCGCCGTGGGCGTTATGTCGAGTTCAACCTGGTCTACGACCGTGGCACGCTGTTCGGCCTGCAATCGGGCGGGCGTACCGAATCGATCCTCATGTCCCTGCCGCCGCAGGTACGCTGGGGCTACGACTGGAAAGCCGCACCGGGCAGCGAAGAAGCACGCCTGACCGACTATTTCTTGCAGGACCGCGACTGGCTGGCCCTCGCCGCGCCCGACCAGACCCAGTGATCAACAGGAAGCCCAATGGACCACTACGTCGTCTTCGGTAACCCCATCGGCCACAGCAAATCGCCGCTGATTCACCGCCTGTTTGCCGAGCAGACCGGCCAGCAACTGGACTACAACACCGCACTGGCACCGCTGGACGGTTTTGCCGGCTATGCCCGGGACTTCTTTGCGACTGGCCGGGGCGGTAACGTCACTGTGCCGTTCAAAGAGCAAGCCTTCGCCCTCGCCGACCAGTTGACCGAGCGCGCCCGCCGCGCCGGTGCGGTGAACACCCTGGCCAGGCAGGCCGACGGCACCTTGCTGGGTGACAACACTGACGGTGCCGGGCTGGTGCGTGACCTGACCGTCAACTGCGGCCTGGCGCTGCGCGGCAAACGCATCCTGCTGCTGGGGGCCGGTGGTGCCGTGCGCGGCGTGCTGGAGCCATTGCTGGCCGAGCAACCCGAGGTCCTGGTGATTGCCAACCGTACCGTGGAAAAGGCCGAGCAACTGGCCCGCGAATTTGCTGATCTGGGGCCGCTGTCGGCCAGCGGCTTTGACTGGCTTGAAGAGCCGGTGGACGTGATCATCAATGCCACTTCGGCCAGCCTGTCCGGCGAGCTGCCGCCGATTGCGCCAAGCCTGATCGAGCCGGGCGTGACCTTCTGCTACGACATGATGTACGGCAAAGAGCCGACCGCCTTCTGCCGCTGGGCCAGCGAACACGGCGCCGTGCGCGTGGTGGACGGCCTGGGCATGCTGGTCGAACAGGCCGCCGAAGCATTTATGTTGTGGCGCGGGGTGCGCCCTGACTCGGCACCGGTGCTGGCTGAAATGCGCCGGCTACTGGCCCAGGGCTGATCCGCTGCTCAGCGCGAAGCCTCGAACCTGACCGGGCACTGCTCGACGCCCTCCAGCTTCTGCAACTCTTCAACCACATGGGGCCGGGCGTTGCGCAGGGTCAGGCTGCGGTTCTGTTTGCCCAGCCGCCGGGCTTCCTGGTGCAGCATTTCGACCCCGGAGTAGTCGATGAAGTTGATGTGCTGGGCCTCGATCACCACATGCTGACCTTCGGTGCGCTGCAGGCGGCTTTGCAGGTAGTGGTTGGCGCCGAAGAAGATCGAGCCGCCAAAGCGCAGGATTTCCTGGTCACCGTCGCGCCATTGCTGAACTTGCGGCTGTGAGGTGCGCTTGAGGTAGAAGAACAGCGAAGCCAGTACCCCGGCGTAAATTGCGGTTTGCAGCTCCAGCAGCAGTGTCGCCACGCAGGTCAGGAGCATGACGAAGAACTCTGAACGGTTGACCCGCAACAGCGCGGCGATGCTCTTGCGATCCACCAGCCCCCAGCAGATCAACAGGATTGAGGCCGCCATGGCCGGAACCGGAATGTGCGCGATCAGCCCGGCGCCTGCCACCGCGAACAGCGCCACCCACAGCGCCGAGAACACCCCGGCCAGCGGCGAGTGTGCGCCGGCCTCATAACTGAGCGCGGCGCGGGTGAACGAGCCGGCCGACAGATAGCCAGAAAACAGCGCACCGACCATGTTTGACAGGCCCTGTCCACGGACTTCCTGGTTGGCGTTGATCATCTGCTGCGAGCGCGCCGACAGCGAGCGGGCAATCGACAGGCTGTTGACCAGCCCGAGCATGCCCACGGCGACGGCGGTCGGCAGCAGGCGAATAATCAGTTCCAGATCCACAGTGAGCGGGCTGAACGGCGGCAGGTGGCCGACGAATGCCTTGACCAGCGGCACGTGACCGAACAGCGACGGCCACAGCCAGACCAGCAGGCTGCTGGCAACCAGGGCAATCAGCAAGGTGGGCCAGCGCGGCACCAGAGTTTTGAGCAGCATGCCCAGCGCCAGAGTCAGTACGCCCAGCGCCAGTGATACCGGGTCCAGTTCACCGGCATGCGTCATCAGCGCCATGAAGCTGTTCAGTGCGGTGCTCTGGCTGGGCAGGCTCAGGCCCATCAGGTTGGGCAGTTGGCCAAGGGCGATGACGATTGCCGCGCCGAGGGTGAAACCGACCACCACCGAGTGCGAGACGAAGTTGACCAGCGCGCCGAACCGCATCAGCCCCAGCAGCATCTGGAACGCCCCGGCGATGAAGGTCAGCAGCAGAATCAGGGCGATGTAATCCTGGCTGGCCGGCACCGCCAGCGGGCTGACACTGGCGTACAGCACCACGGAAATCGCCGCTGTCGGGCCGCAGATCAGGTGCCACGACGAACCCCACAAGCATGCGATCAGCACCGGCACAATGGCCGCGTACAGTCCGTACTCCGGGGGTAGCCCGGCGATCAGCGCATAGGCGATCGATTGTGGCAGGGCGAGGATCGCCCCGCTCAGGCCCACCAACGCATCACGGCTGACACTCTGGCGGGTCTGCTGTGGCAGCCAGGCAAGAAAAGGCAGGTACTTGTGGCGCTTGAGCCGACCCATGGGTTCCTCATTGTGAATGGCTGTAGTCGATCACCTGCCGCCCCGGCGCCGCGCCGTAGGACCGGCTTCAGCCGGGAAAACTTCGCGGCTAAAGCCGCTCCTACGGGATAACCATTAAAACTCAATGGTTTGCAGTTTTTTGATGAGGATCGCTGCAGCGGCGCGGTCTTCGCGGCTGAAGCGGATCGCCGCCCGGTTGTTCCTGCAACCTTGATTAAAGTCCGGACTTTACCGCCGCCAATCCATCCTGGCCATCCAGGGTTTTCACCCCTTTGAGCCACTGCTCCAGCACCGCCGGGTTGGCCTTGATCCAGGCTTTGGCGGCGTCATGATTGCTGACTTTGTTGCTCACCACCTCAGACATGATGGTGTTTTCCATGTCCAGAGTGAAGCTCAGGTTGCTGAACAACTGTGCAGCGTTCGGGCAGGCCTGGGCATAGCCCTTGCGGGTCACGGTATAGACCGAGCCGGTTGCGCCGAAGTATTTCTCGCCGCCCTTGAGGTAATGCATGCCTTTGATCTGCACGTTCATTGGGTGTGGGGTCCAGCCGAGGAACACCACGAACGCCTTGCGCTTCACATTGCGGTTCACTTCCGCGAGCATCGCTTGCTCGCTCGATTCCACCAGCTTCCAGTTACCCAGACTGAATTCGTTGTTCTTGATGATTTCCTGCAACGACAGGTTGGCCGGCGCACCGGCGCCGATGCCGTAGATCTTCTTGCCGAATTTGTCGGCGAATTTTTCCAGGTCGGCAAAATCACGGACCCCGGCCTCCCACACATAGTCCGGTACGGCCAGGGTGAATTCGGTGCCTTCAAGGTTTTTGCTCAGTTGCGTGACCTCGCCGCTGGCAATGAACTTGTCATGAAAGCCCTGTTGGGCCGGCATCCAGTTACCGAGAAATACATCCAGCTGGCCGTCCTTGAGGCCGCCATAGGCAATCGGTACGGCCAGGGTATCGACCTTGGCGCTGTAGCCGAGGCCATCGAGCAACAGACCTGCGACCGCGTTGGTGGCGGCGATGTCGCTCCAGCCCGGATCGGCCATCTTCACGGTCTTGCAGCTTTGCGGGTCAGCCTGGGCCGCTACGCTGCCCAGGGTCAGGATGCTTGCCATCAGTGCTACGGATAACGTCTTCATGCAGATGCCCTTTGAAGTTATTGGTCTTGGCAGAAGTCGGATCAAACGCGTCAGGGGGTGGGGAAGCGTGCGCGGCGCTCCAGGTCGTCCAGGTCGATGTGGTTGCGCATGTACTGCTGGCTGGCATCGACCAGTGGCTGGTGGTCCCAGCTCTTGAGTTTGCCACTGGCCAGCGCCTTGGCCACAAAGCGGCGGCGGCGCTGGCTGGCGAGTACCTGTTGGTGGATCGCCGGGATGTCCCAGCGTTCACGCGCCTCGGCCAAAAATGCCTCGAACAGCGCACGATGCGCCGCTGACTGGCTGAGGTCTTGTTGTTCCTGCGGATCGTTGTGCACATCGAACAACAGGCACGGGTCCTGTTCCGAGTAGATGAACTTCCAGGCGCCGCGGCGGATCATCATCAGCGGGCTGGTGGTGCCTTCGGCCATGTATTCGCCAAAGACCTCGTCATGCCCGCCACTGCCTTGCAGGTGTGGCAACAGCGAGCGGCCATCGAGCGGCAGGTTGTCATCCACTCGCCCTGCGGCCAGCTCGACCAGGGTCGGCAGCAGGTCGGCGGTAGACACCGCCGCACTGACCCGCCGCGCCGCGAACTGCCCCGGTGCATGAATCAGCAGCGGCACCCGGGCGGCCATTTCAAACCAGTGCATTTTGTACCAGAGGCCGCGCTCGCCGAGCATGTCGCCGTGGTCTCCGGAGAACACGATGATGGTGTCCTCGGCCAGGCCGGTGTCTTCCAGGGTCTGCAAGAGCTTGCCAATGTTGTGGTCGATGTAGCTGCAAGCGCCGAAGTAGGCACGCCGGGCGTCACGGATCTTGTGTTCGGGCAGCGGTTTGTCCCATAGATCGTAGACCTTGAGCAGCCGTTGCGAGTGTGGGTCCAGCGCATTCTGGTCGGCATGGGCCACCGGCATCGGAATTTCGTTGTCGCTGTACAGGTCCCAGAACGCCTTGGGAATGGTGTACGGGTCATGCGGGTGAGTCATCGACACAGTCAGGCAAAACGGCGCATCGCCGTCCTGGCGCACATGGTCGAATAGATACTGCTGGGCCTTGAACACCACCTCTTCGTCGAAATCCAGCTGGTTGGTGCGCACGCAGGGACCGGCCTGCAACACCGACGACATATTGTGATACCAGCTTGGGCGCACGTCGGGCTCGTCCCAGTTCACCGCCCAGCCGTAGTCGGCCGGGTAGATGTCGCTGGTCAGCCGTTCTTCATAGCCGTGCAACTGGTCCGGGCCGCAGAAGTGCATCTTGCCCGACAGCGCGGTGCGGTAGCCGAGGTTGCGCAGGTAGTGCGCGTAGGTCGGAATATCGGCGGGAAAGTCAGCTGCGTTGTCGTAGGCGCCGATCTTGCTCGGCAACTGGCCGCTGACCAGCGTGAAACGCGATGGCGCGCACAGCGGGCTGTTGCAGTAGGCCGCCTCGAACACCACCGCTTCGCGGGCCAGGCGGCTCAGGTTGGGCAACTTGATCGGTGACGGCGCATAGATCGGCAGAATGGGCGCGGCCATCTGATCGGCCATGATGAAAAGAATGTTTTTGCGTTTCATTGCGCGGCATCCCATTGCGAGGGTTTATGCGAAAGTGGTGTAGTCCAGCATGGAGCTGGCGGTTTTTCCGGTAAAGCCCACGCATCGCAATGACTAGGATAAGTGCAGCTTATGTTTGAGAGCCTTGGCGGACAGTCACTGGACCTGCTGCGGGTATTCGAGGCCGCAGCCCGCTCGCGCAGTTTTACCGCGGCGGCCAGCGAGCTGGGCACCACCCAGCCGGCGATCAGCCAGCAGATCAAGCGCCTGGAAGAGCAACTGGCGACCCGGCTGTTCGACCGGGTGTATCGCGGCATCGCCCTGACTGAGGCCGGAGAAGAACTGTTCAGCCATGTGCAGGCCGGTCTGCAGTCCATCGATTCTGGCCTGACCGCCATTACCCGGCGGCATCAGCATGAAGTGCTGCAGGTCGCCACCGATTTTGCCTTTGCCGCCTACTGGCTGATGCCGCGCCTGCATCGCTTTCACCAGCTCAACCCGGACGTGGATGTCAGCCTGGTCACCAGCGAGCGCAGCCACGGCATGTTGCGCGCCGATATTGATGTGGCGGTGCTGTTCGGCGATGGGCGTTTTCAGCAGGGCCAAAGCCACTGGCTGTTCAGCGAAGAAGTGTTTCCGGTATGCAGCCCGCGCTTGCTGGCTGGTTGCCCGCCGCCTCTGGCGCTGGAAGTTTTGCGCGAGTTGCCGTTGCTGCACCTGCGCAACCAAGGCAGCCTGTGGTTCGATTGGGCCGGCGTGTTCCGCGCCCTCGGCATCGAACAGGCACCTGCCCCCGGCCAGTTGCGCTTCGACAATTACACCCTGCTGATCCAGGCCGCCATTGGCGGACAAGGCGTTGCATTGGGCTGGCGGCATCTGGTCGACAACCTGATTGAGCAAGGGCTGCTGTGTCGGCCGATCAGTGCCAGCGTCATGTCCGCATCGGGTTATTACCTGGTGCTGCCGCAACGCAAACGGCGCCTGCCACTGATCCAGCAATTCGTTGACTGGCTGATCAGCGAGCAGGCGGATAGCCAGGGGGCATTGACTGCTCGGCCACTGCCACCGATTGCAGTCTGAGCGTCTGGCGTGGGATAACGAGGCATCTTTGATTGAATGTGAAGGAGCACGGTAATGCCGCAAATCCACGGCTATCACGCCCATGTGTATTTCGATGCGCAGACCATCGACCAGGCCCGCGCCTTGTGCGAGGCCGCCACGGCGAAATTCGAGATCCAGATGGGCCGGGTGCATCAGCAACGGGTCGGGCCGCACCCGGACTGGAGCTGCCAACTGGCATTCGCCCATAAGGACTTTGCCGACATCGTGCTGTGGCTGGCACTGAATCGCAAGGAGCTGGTGGTGTTCCTGCATCCGCTGACCGGTGACGAACTGGCCGATCATACGGCGCATGCGATCTGGATGGGCGCGGTACGTCCGCTGAATCTGGACGTGTTCGAACGCTGAACAGCTTTGCTGTAGGAGCGGCTTTAGCCGCGAAGCCCTGCGCCGCTAAAGCTGCGCGATAAAGCTGTGCCGGGCGATTCCCCGCCGGGATCTGCGTCTTGCTCAAGTAATAAATCCGACGCAAACCCGGTGGGAGGCGGCTCTGCCGGCGAAAGCAGCGCATAGCGCTGCCAAAGGGCACTACCTCAATTCAGCACACCATCGAGAATCGCATAGACAATCCCGGTGCCGACCGCGATCAATACGATATCCGTGCCGGTACGGCGCCATTCATAGCCCTGATAATGCGGCAGTTCGCGCAGCGCCCTGGCATCCAGGCGCTTGCCATAGCCGGGCGGCAGCGGCTTGCCCTTGACGATGTGCACATGGGGCGGCAACGGCTGACCACGACCAATTAACTCGCGGTGCTGCTGGAACTGCTGGCGCACCGGGCCGAAGTCTTGCGGTGGGCCTTTACCGCCATGGTTGTCATGGCCGCGTCCGGGTTTGTCTGCCGGTCCTTGCTGATGACCGCCGCGCTCGTCGCGACCATGGCCACGATCATCCGGCGGCGCGGCCTGCAACAAGGTGCTGGCGCTGATCATCAGGATACCGAGGCCGGCAACAATGCGGTTTGGCAATTTCATGGGTAGCGCTCCTGCATGCGGCAATGAAAAAGGGGTTCACGACACGAGTCGTGAACCCCTCAAGTCTTGCCATGTAGAGCGGCGCAAAGCCCCGCAATTCCTCTGTATCAGGAACTTTACCCAGGCTTACAAAGCCGTTACCACGTCCTTCGCGGCTAAAGCCGCTCCTACGGACCGTATACGTAGGAGCGGCTTCAGCCGCGAAGAATTCGACCTAGGTCCGAGCGCTTCGCACACCTTCGGCCAGCGCGGCGCACAGACTCAACACGCCATCGATCGCCTTGTCTGGCGATTGAGCCTTGGCGATCTGGTCGACCAGTGCCGAACCGACCACCACTCCGTCGGCCAGCCTGGCAATCGCCGCTGCCTGTTCCGGGGTGCGGATGCCGAAGCCGACACTGATTGGCAGCGTGGTATGGCGGCGCAGACGTTCGATGGCTTCAGTCACCTGGTCGGTGGTCGCAGAACCGGCGCCGGTCACACCGGCTACCGATACGTAGTAGACGAAGCCGGAGCTGCGCTCCAGCACTTTGGGCAGGCGGGCGTCGTCGGTGGTCGGAGTGGTCAGGCGGATGAAGTCGATGCCCGACGCCTGAGCCGGGGTCGCCAACTCGGCGTCGTGCTCTGGCGGCAGGTCAACGATGATCAGACCGTCGACCCCGGCTTGTTTGGCCTGGGCCACGAATGCTTCGACGCCAAAGCGGTGGATCGGGTTGTAGTAACCCATCAGCACGATCGGCGTGCTGTCGTCGTCAGCGCGGAACTCGCGGACCATCTGCAGGGTTTTCGCCAGGGTCTGGCCGGCATCCAGAGCGCGCAGGGTCGCCAGCTGGATCGCTACGCCATCGGCCATCGGGTCGGTGAACGGCATGCCCAGTTCGATCACGTCGGCGCCTGCGGCCGGCAGGCCCTTGAGGATTTTCAGCGAGGTGTCGTAGCCAGGATCGCCTGCGGTGATAAAGGTCACCAGGGCGGAGCGGCCTTCGGCCTTGAGCTGGGCAAAACGGTGTTCGAGACGGCTCATGCCTGCTTCTCCTGGTTCTGTTCGGCCGCAGCCATGTGGTTCATCACGGTTTGCATGTCTTTGTCGCCACGGCCCGAGAAGCACACCACCATCAGGTGATCCTTGGGCAGCGTCGGCGCCCGGCGAATGGCTTCGGCAAGGGCATGGGACGTTTCCAGCGCCGGAATGATGCCTTCCAGGCGGCAGCACTTGTGGAAGGCGTCGAGGGCTTCGTTGTCGGTGATGCTGACGTATTCGACGCGCTTAATCTCATGCAACCAGGCGTGTTCCGGGCCGATACCCGGATAGTCCAGGCCGGCGGAAATCGAGTGGGCGTCGTCGATCTGGCCGTCTTCGTTCTGCAGCAGATAGGTACGGTTGCCGTGCAGCACGCCGGGTACGCCGCCATTGAGGCTGGCCGCGTGCTTGTCGGTGTCGACGCCATGGCCACCGGCTTCAACGCCGATGATCTGTACCCCGCTGTCATCCAGGAACGGGTGGAACAGGCCCATGGCGTTGGAGCCGCCACCGACGCAGGCGACCAGGCTGTCGGGCAGCCGACCTTGCTTCTCCAGCATCTGTTCTTTGGCTTCTTTGCCGATTACCGACTGGAAGTCACGGACCATCGCCGGGTACGGGTGTGGGCCGGCCACGGTGCCGATCAGGTAGAAGGTGTTGTCGACGTTGGTCACCCAGTCGCGCAGGGCTTCGTTCATCGCATCCTTGAGGGTGCCGGTGCCGGAGGTGACCGGCACGATTTCGGCGCCCAGCAGCTTCATGCGGAACACGTTGGCCTGCTGACGCTCGATGTCGGTCGCGCCCATGTAGATCACGCAAGGGATGCCGAAGCGTGCTGCAACAGTGGCGGTGGCCACGCCGTGCATGCCGGCGCCGGTCTCGGCGATCAGGCGGGTCTTGCCCATGCGCTTGGCCAGCAACACCTGGCCGATGCAGTTGTTGATCTTGTGCGCGCCAGTGTGGTTCAGCTCTTCACGCTTGAAGAAAATTTTCGCGCCGCCCAAGTCATCACTCAGGCGCTCGGCGTAGTACAGCGGGTTGGGACGGCCGACGTAATCGCGCTGAAAGTAAGCCAGTTGCTCGGCGAACGCCGGATCCTGTTTGGCGGCTTCGTACTCGCGGTTCAGGTCGAGAATCAGCGGCATCAGGGTTTCAGCGACGTAGCGGCCGCCGAACGAGCCGAACAGGCCGTTGGCATCGGGGCCGTTACGCAAAGTGGTCTGGGTCATGAGCTACTCCGCAAATGAGTTGAGCCGTATGGGCAATGGGTACACTTTAACCAGCGCATGGCGCGCTGAAAACCGATAAGATCGCCGCAACCTGTCAGGAAAACTCAACTGTCATGAGCCGTGACCTGCCCCCCCTCAATGCCTTGCGTGCCTTCGAGGCCGTTGCCCGCCTGGGCAGCGTCAGCCAGGCCGCTGAACAGCTGCATGTGACCCACGGTGCTGTCAGCCGCCAGCTCAAGCTGCTGGAGGAGCATTGGGGGATCAGCCTGCTGCGCAAGGACGGGCGTGGCCTTAAACTCACAGATGCCGGTATCCGGCTGCGCGATGTCAGCGCTGAAGCGTTCGATAAATTGCGTGCCGTGTCGGCCGAGTTGAGCCAGGGCAGCGCCGACGCACCGTTCGTGCTCGGCTGTTCCGGCAGCCTGTTGGCGCGCTGGTTCATTCCGCGTCTGGGGCGTTTGAATGCCGAGTTGCCCGACCTGCGCTTGCACTTGTCTGCCGGTGAAGGCGATCTGGACCCCCGGCGTCCGGGGCTTGATGCCCTGCTGGTGTTCGCCGAGCCACCCTGGCCGGCTGATATGCAGGTGCTGGAGCTGGCCCGCGAGCGGATCGGCCCGGTACTCAGTCCGCATTTCGCCCGTTTTGAGCAACTGCGCCAGGCGCCGGCCCAGGCGTTGCTGAGTGAGTCGTTGTTGCACACCACGTCACGGCCACAGGCCTGGCCAAGCTGGGCGCAACACAATGGCATCGACCCGCAGGCGCTGCGGTTCGGGCAAGGTTTCGAGCATCTGTATTACTTGCTGGAGGCGGCGGCTGCCGGCCTGGGGGTCGCCATTGCGCCACAGCCGCTGGTCGCGGACGACCTGCGGGCCGGGCGTCTGGCAGCGCCGTGGGGGTTCAGTGAAACCCCGGCGCAGCTCGCGCTGTGGGTGCCGCGCCGGGCCGCTGACGGGCGTGCCCGGCAACTGGCCCAGTGGCTACGCGAGGAGTTGAACAGCGCGCGCTGATCAGTCGCCGCGTTTGCACAGCAGGTAGGCGGCCAGCAGGCCCAGTGCGCCGACCGCTACACCGGCGGTGGTCCATGGATGGTCCTGAGCGTAATCGCGGGTGGCGATGGCGTTTTCCCGGGTCTTGACCTTGACGTCTTCGTAGACATCGCTGAGCAGCCCGCGGGAATGACCCAGAGCGCGTTCGGCACTGGCCTTGAGGCTCTTGAGGGTCTTGTGCGACTCCTCGGATGCATCGGCCTTCAGGCTTTCCAGCGACTTGAGCAGACTTTCGATCTCTGCTTCAACGCTTTGCAGCGAAGCCTTGCGAAGGGAAGAACTAGCCATGGTATTTCTCCTGCAGTGATGAGTGGCGTGTGTTGATTCCGACTACGGCCCTTTTGAAAAGTGCAGTCGAAAATCCTCCGGCTTTTTACCGGCTGAACTTTTGCAGCGCTTGGGCACACAGAAACAGGGAGCGGCACGCCTGCTACGCTCGTTATGACCATCAAGGAGAATTGCCATGAGCGACCATCGCACCTACAAGAAGATCGAGTTGATCGGCTCGTCTACCACCTCGATTGAAGACGCCATCAACAACGCCCTGGCCGAAGCCAGCAAAAGCCTGACCCATCTGGAGTGGTTCGAAGTGACCGAAACCCGCGGTCATATCGAGAACGGCAAGGTGGCGCACTTCCAGGTCACCATCAAAGTCGGCTTCCGGATTGCCAATAGCTGAAGCACGTCACATTTGAGTGAGTCGGCCACTGAACCTTCAGACTGGCTCACTGCCCTATTTTGCGCGACACCTTCTCAGCCCGTTCACGGGCACCTTTTTGCAGTCAAAAACGGAGATGTGCTCATGAAGCGACTCATGCTGGCGGTAGGTTTGTTGACTCTGGCAGGTACAGCCGCTGCGGCGGGTAAACCTTGTGAAGAACTGAAGTCGGAAATCGACGCCAAACTGCAGGCCAAAGGCGTTACGTCCTATAGCCTGGAAGTGGTTGAAAAAGGCAGCGCCACCGACCAGCAGGTGGTCGGCAGCTGCGATGGCGGCACCAAGGAAATCGTCTACAAGCGTGGCTGAGGTGCCGGTTCTGCGGAGCCGCCTTCGCGGCTTTCGCGGCTAAAGCCGCTCCTACGGGGTCGCAGATCAGCCCTTGGCCACCTGCGCCAGGATCTCGAACGAGCGCAGACGGTCGGTGTGCTCGAACAGGTCGCAGGTGAAGATCAGTTCATCGGCCTCGGTCTGTTCCAGCAGCACGTCCAGTTTGGCGCGGATCTTCTCCGGGCCGCCAATCACGGCCAAGCCCAGAAAGCTCATCACCGCTTCGCGCTCATGGGGCAGCCACAACCCGTCCATGTCCGGCACTGGCGGGCGTTGCACCAGGCTATGGCCGCGCATCAGCGCCAGAATGCGCCGGTACACTGAGGTCGCCAGGTACTCGGCCTGCTCATCGCTGTCAGCCGCCACCAGTGGCACACCCAGCATCACATAGGGTTTATCGAGCACTTCAGAAGGCTGGAAGTGGTTGCGATAGACGCGAATCGCCTCGTGCATGTAGCGCGGCGCGAAGTGTGAGGCGAAGGCATACGGCAGGCCGCGCATTCCGGCCAGTTGCGCGCTGAACAGGCTTGAACCGAGCAGCCAGATCGGCACCTCGGTGCCATAACCTGGCACTGCGATCACTTTTTGCTCAGGCGTACGCGGCCCCAGATACTTCACCAGTTCGGCAACATCATCCGGAAAATCATCGGCACTGCCCGAGCGCTCCCGACGCAGCGCACGCGCGGTCATCTGGTCCGAGCCCGGCGCCCGGCCCAGCCCCAGATCAATGCGGCCCGGATACAGGCTGGCCAGGGTGCCGAACTGCTCGGCGATCACCAGCGGTGCATGGTTGGGCAGCATCACCCCACCGGCCCCCACGCGAATCGTCGACGTACCGCCGGCCAGATAGCCGAGCAGCACCGAGGTGGCGGAGCTGGCAATGCCGTCCATGTTGTGGTGCTCGGCCACCCAGAAGCGGTTGAAACCGAGTTTCTCGACATGTCGGGCCAGGTCCAGCGAGCGGTGCAAGGCATCGGCCGGGCCTTTGTCTTCGCGCACGGGCACCAGGTCGAGGGTGGAAATCTTGATATCGGACAGGCGTTTCATAAGCCGCGCATGCTCCTTTGAGTGACGTGAGCGGACTCAAGGCCCGTAATAACTCAGGGAATGAGGGTCAAGGAATGGGTTTTCAATGGCAGCTGATGAAATTTCCTACCTTAGTAGTAGGAATTAGCTCTTTGAACTTCCCCTGTGGCCCAGCCTCAGAACTCTTGTTGCTGTACGAAAAATGACCCGTTCACAAGGAGAGACCATGTCCATCGTCAAGAAAGCATCTGCTCATTGGGAAGGCGACCTGAAAGAAGGGATTGGCCACATTTCCACGGAAACCGGCGTGTTGCGTGAAGCCCCCTATGGCTTCAAGGCACGTTTCGAGGGCGGCAAAGGCACTAACCCGGAAGAACTGATCGGCGCTGCGCATGCCGGCTGCTTCTCCATGGCTTTTTCGATGATTCTCGGCGACGCCGGGCTGAAGGCCAAAAGCATCGATACCCAGGCCGAAGTGACACTGGAGAAGCAGGAAGGTGGGTTTGCGATCACTGAAATCAACCTGATTCTCAAGGCGGACATCCCCGGTGCCACGGAAGATCAGTTCCGTGAATTGGCCACCAAGGCCAAGGAAGGTTGCCCGGTTTCCAAGGTGCTCAACGCATCGATCACTCTGCAGGCGACCCTGGTCAACTGATGAATACGGCAGTCTGGTACCACGCCAGACTGCCGTGGGCGAACTCGATGAGCGGTAGTCAGGTCCAACCAGTATCGGCACAGCAGTGTGTGCCTTGTACGAAGGGATCGACCATGAAACGTCTGCTCGCTGCTTTGACCTGCACCCTCCTGGCCACCGGCGTCATGGCCGCGCCGAAATCCTGTGACGAGCTCAAGGATGAAATTGAAGCGCGGATTCAGGCCAATAATGTCACCTCCTACACCCTGGAAATCGTCAGCAATGACGAGGTTCATGACCCGAGTATGGTGGTCGGCAGTTGCGCCAATGGCACGCATAAAATCATCTATCAGAATAACGACCGCTAATCAGATGCAATGCATGTCCGAGTCGCGAGCAACCTCCTGCCGCTGCGCGTCATACAGCCGCGCCTCGATGTCATTGGCGAGCGAGCGCACTTGCAGGCGATAACGCTGCCCGGCCTTGAAACCCTCGTAATCGACATGGATAAAACAGGTGATGTCGGTGTAGTCGTCACTGAACATGCCCATTGCCGCACCTGAGCGATACTCATAGTCGTAGCGCACCACCAGTTGGTGGCGGCCAGGCGTCACCTGGAAATAGCGCCCGTCGTAGGTGTTCTCACCGTCGAGCTTGTCAGCCATCACCAGCCTGCCGGTCATGGTGTTGAGATCGACCCAGGCCAAGGCCGGATCATGGATTGGCAAGGGACCTGCACATCCGCTCAGGATGCCGAAGGCCAGAACAGGTAGTATGCGACGCATGACAGGCTCCAGATAGACGAGTGGCGATGATAGTGGCCGCGACTGTCGCTGTCCTCACCCTCTTCAGGATTGGTATTTCAGGGCGTCGTATGCCAGGACTTGATGTTTCGCGTCTTCGTTGTGGTCTGCTCATACTGTTGGCAACGCTGCTCGGCGGTTGTTCCAGTCTTTCCTACTACGGCCAGTTGGCGACCGGGCAATGGCAGTTATTGCAGGCCCGCGAGCCGGTGGCCGATGTAATCGCCGACCCAGGCCGCGACCCGGCATTGCGCAAGCATCTGGCCCTGGCCCAGCAGGCCCGGCGGTTTGCCAGCGAAACACTGCACCTGCCGGATAACCGCAGCTATCGGCTGTATGCCGACATTGGCCGACCGTTCGTGGTCTGGAACGTGTTTGCCACCGACGAATTTTCGCTGGAACCGTTGAGCCACTGCTTCCCGATTGCCGGTTGTGTGGCTTATCGCGGCTATTACAGCCTGGGCGGTGCGCGGGGAGAGGCGGCGCTGCAACGGCAGGCTGGCAAGGATGTGTTCGTGGCCGGTATCGAAGCCTATTCGACCCTGGGCTGGTTCAGTGATCCGATCCTTAACACCATGCTGGGCTGGGGTGACGAGCGTCTGGCAACGCTGATCTTCCATGAACTGGCCCATCAGCGTTTCTATGTCAAAGATGACACCGCATTCAACGAGTCGTATGCCAGCTTCGTCGAGCAGGAAGGCACCCGCCAGTGGCGCGCTGCGCGTGGGTTACCGGCTGTGCATGAGCGCCGCGCCGGGCAGCGCGAGGCGCTGACCCGCCTGGTGCTCGATACCCGCCAGCGTTTGCGCGCTTTATATACCCAGCCAATGCCCGCGACGTTGATGCGCGAACGCAAGGCCGCCGAGTTCGAGCGGTTACGCCAGGAGTATCGTGCGCTGCGCGATCAGCAATGGCCGGGCGACAAGCGCTTCGATGCCTGGATCAATGCGCCGCTGAACAACGCCAAACTGCTGCCCTTTGGCCTTTATGAGCAATGGGTGCCGGCTTTTGCCGCGTTGTTTGCGCAGGTCAACCGCGACTGGCCGGCGTTCTACATGCGGGTTGAACAACTAGGCAAGCTGGCGCCAGCCGAGCGCCAGGCCGCATTACAGACGCTGATGCCGATCGCCCCGGTAACCCCGATTACCCCGTAGGAGCGGCTTTAGCCGCGAAGGCTTCCCGGCTAAAGCGGATCGCCGCCCGGCGGCTCCTACGATTGGATCGCCATAAATCCCCGATGCAGTTCTGCCACGCTCGGGTAGTGATACTCCGGCGCTTCGGCCAGCAGTTCTTCGGCGCTGCCGAACCCATAACCCACTGCCGCGACCTGCAAGCCGTTGCGCCGTCCACCGATCAGGTCGTGCTTGCGGTCGCCGATCATCAGGGTCTGGGCCGGGTCGAGTTGCTCTTCGGCCAGCAGGTGGGCGATCAGTTCGACCTTGTCGGTGCGGGTGCCGTCCAGCTCGCTGCCGTAGATCACTTTGAAGTGCCGGGCAAAGTCGAAATGCCGGGCGATCTCCCGGGCGAATACCGACGGTTTGGAGGTGGCGACATACAAGGTGCGCCCCTGGCCGCTCAAGGTTTCCAGCAATTGCGGGATACCGTCGAACACCAGGTTCTCGTACAGCCCGGTGACCTTGAAGCGCTCACGGTAGAAATTCACCGCCTCCCAGGCCTTGGCCTCGTCCATGGCATAGGACTGCATGAACTGCTGCAACAGCGGTGGGCCGATGAAGTGTTCCAGCCGGGTGATGTCGGGTTCGTCGATGCCCAGCTTGCCCAGGGCAAACTGGATTGAGCGGGTGATGCCCAGACGCGGGTCGGTCAGGGTGCCGTCGAGGTCGAACAGGATGTTTTGTTGGTACATGGATGCTCGCGGGTCAATGGGGCCTGAAATTCAAAGCTGATCGAAGCCTTCAGCCAGATGCTGGTCCTTGAGCTTCACATAATTGCTGGCGCTGTAGGGAAAGAACGCGATCTCTTTCTCGGTCAAGGGGCGTACCTGTTTCACGGGTCTGCCGACATACAGAAAACCGCTTTCCAGCACCTTGCCTGGCGGCACCAGGCTGCCGGCGCCGATGATCACCTGGTCCTCGACCACCGCGCCATCCATGAGGGTGCTGCCCATGCCGATCAGGATTCGATTACCGATCCGGCAGCCATGCAACATGCATTTATGGCCGATGGTGACCTCATCACCGATCAGCAGCGGGAAACCGTCGGGGTTGAAGGGGCCGGCGTGGGTGATGTGCAGCACGCTGCCGTCCTGCACGCTGGTGCGGCTGCCGATACGGATCCGGTGCATGTCGCCGCGCACCACGGTCAGCGGCCACACCGAACTGTCGGCACCAATCTGCACATCGCCGATCACCACTGCCGAACTGTCGACGAAGGCCCGCTCGCCGAGGGCCGGGGTGTGCTGCTGGAACTTGCGAATGGCCACGATAGGCTCCTTCTTTATTCGTGATAGAGCGGGAATCAAGGTTTCAGGGCTGCTTATGGCGTCGATTGTAATTAAGATGGCCGAGTGTTTCTTCCAGCCAAGGTGCAAAACCGTGAGCGCGAACAACCCTCTTCTGCAACCGTACGACCTGCCTCCTTTCTCGGCGATCCGTGCCGAGCACGTAAAACCGGCCATTGACCAGATTCTGGCCGACAACCGCGCGGCCATTGCGAGCATTCTTGCCCAACAAGGCGAGCAGCCGGACTGGGCCGGGCTGATCCTGGCGCTGGATGAAGTCAATGATCGGCTGGGCGCGGCCTGGAGCCCGGTCAGCCACCTCAACGCAGTGTGCAACAGCGCCGAGCTGCGTGAAGCCTATGAGTCGTGCCTGCCCGCGCTGAGCGCCTATTCCACCGAGATGGGCCAGAACCGTACGCTGTTCCAGGCCTATGAGGCCCTGGCGGCGAGCCCGGCGGCGGCCGGTTTCGATGTTGCCCAGAAGACCATTGTTGAGCATGCGTTGCGCGACTTCCGTTTGTCGGGCATCGATCTGCCGCCCGAGCAGCAGAAGCGCTACGCCGAAGTGCAGAGCAAGCTGTCGGAGCTGGGCAGCCAGTTCTCCAATCAGTTGCTCGACGCGACCCAGGCCTGGACCAAACTGGTCACTGACGAGGCAGCGCTCGATGGCCTGACCGAGTCGGCCAAACAGCAGATGGCTGCCGCCGCGCAGGCCAAGGATCTGCAGGGCTGGCTGATTACCCTGGAATTCCCTAGCTATTACGCGGTGATGACCTACGCCAACGACCGTGCGCTGCGCCAGGAGCTGTACACCGCCTACTGCACTCGCGCCTCGGATCAAGGCCCGAACGCCGGGCAGAATGACAACGGCCCGGTGATGGAGCAGATCCTCGATCTGCGCCAGGAGCTGGCCACCCTGCTGGGTTTTGCCAACTTTGCCGAACTGAGCCTGGCGACCAAGATGGCCGAGTCCAGCGACCAGGTGCTGAGCTTCCTGCGTGACCTGGCGGTGCGCAGCAAACCGTTCGCCGCCCAGGACCTGCAACAGCTCAAGGCCTTTGCCGCCGAGCAGGGTTGCCCGGACCTGCAAAGCTGGGACACCGGTTACTACGGCGAGAAGCTTCGCGAGCAGCGCTACAGCGTGTCGCAGGAAACCGTGCGCGCCTGGTTCCCGATCGACAAGGTGCTGGGCGGCCTGTTCAACATCGTGCAGCGTCTGTATGGCATCGAAATCAACGAGCTGAGCGGTTTCGACACTTGGCATCCGGATGTGCGCCTGTTCGAGATCAAGGAAAACGGCCAGCACGTCGGTCGGTTCTTCTTCGACCTCTATGCCCGCGCCAACAAGCGCGGCGGTGCCTGGATGGATGGCGCCCGTGACCGTCGGCGCACCGCTGGCGGCCAGTTGCAGAGCCCGGTGGCCAACCTGGTGTGCAACTTTACCCCGGCCTCGCCCGGCAAGCCGGCGCTGCTGACCCACGATGAAGTCACCACGCTGTTCCACGAGTTCGGTCACGGCCTGCATCACCTGCTGACCCGTATCGAGCATGCCGGTGTGTCGGGCATCAACGGTGTGGCCTGGGACGCGGTGGAGCTGCCGAGCCAGTTCATGGAGAACTGGTGCTGGGAGCCTGAAGGGCTGGCGCTGATCTCCGGTCACTATGAAACCGGTGAGCCGCTGCCGCAGGACCTGCTGGAAAAAATGCTCGCGGCGAAGAATTTCCAGTCCGGGCTGATGATGGTTCGCCAGTTGGAGTTCTCGTTATTCGACTTCGAGCTGCACGCCACCCATGGCGACGGCCGTAGCGTGCTGCAGGTTATTGAAGGGGTGCGTGACGAAGTCTCGGTGATGCGTCCGCCCGCCTACAACCGCTTTGCCAACGGCTTTGCGCATATCTTTGCCGGCGGCTACGCGGCCGGTTACTACAGCTACAAATGGGCTGAAGTGCTGTCGGCCGATGCCTTCTCGAAATTTGAAGAAGACGGCGTGCTCAATGCCGAGACCGGCCGGGCTTTCCGCGAGGCGATTCTGGCCCGTGGCGGCTCCCAGGCACCGATGGTGCTGTTCGTCGATTTCCGCGGACGCGAGCCATCGATTGACGCACTCTTGCGCCATTGCGGCCTGAGTGAGGAAGCGGCATGAGCGATGGCCCCGTGGTCACTCCAAAACGCTTTATCGCCGGGGCGGTGTGCCCGGCGTGCAGCGAGCCCGACAAGCTCAAGATGTGGAGCGAAGACGGGGTTCCGCACCGTGAGTGCGTGAACTGCGGCTACAGCGACACCCTCAACGAGCAGGGCCTGTCGGTGCCCAAAGAGCTGGGCACCCGGGTCAACCGGGTCGAAGTCAAACCGGCCAACCCCAAGGTGCAGGGCGTGCAGTTCTTCCCTAATCCGAAGCTCAAGAAGCCGGTTGATCCGGGCTGATATCGCTGAACGGCTCCGGAGCCTGCAAGGTTGGCTCCGGCACCGTTGTCAAAACGGTCTGTCAGGGTCCGGCCCTCAGCAGGCCCTGCACTTCAGAAAGGCTCTGGCCAGGTCGTAAAGAACCTCGTCTGGCGGCATGTCGTAATCATCCTGGGAGCCATTCAAGTCTTCATCCCAGGCAGGCTTTTCAAATTCGTCCTCGCCGTCCGGCGATAAAACACGCGCCACGCTGACCGGTTCTGCCTCGGCGTCTTCGAAAAACTCGATCTGAATTTCAATGGCCCTGCCCCTTTGGACGGTGTAGGCAGTCAGGTGTATTTCGTAATTAGTGGCCATCATCCACCTCGCATCAATAAAGGATTGCGATGACTCGGGAACCGAGCAATAGCTGCCGGAGCACGGTAGCCCTCGTTTCAGGCCGGGTCTACTGACAGAAATGACAGCGAATCTGGCAGCCGGTGTTCTTATCGACGGTCGTGGCAGCAGGCCGATATTGTTGTACTGTATATAAAAACAGTATTTGGGCAGCCAGCATGACTCTGACACCGGCAATCCGTGGCCGCGGTACGGCCAGTAATCCGCACAACCGGTTCGCGCCGCAGCGTTCGGTGGCCGAAGACGACGGCTGGTATCAGGAGGTGCCGCTGACCCAGGGCACTGAAGTGATCCATGAAACCGCCAAGAGCATCATTACCCGCAATACCTCGCCGGATATCCCTTTCGACCGCTCGATCAATCCTTATCGCGGCTGCGAGCATGGCTGCATCTATTGTTTCGCCCGGCCCAGCCATGCCTATTGGGACATGTCGCCGGGGCTGGATTTTGAAACGAAGCTGATCGCCAAGACCAATGCTGCGGCGCTGCTGGAGCAGCAGTTGTCCAAACCCGGTTATCGCTGTGCACCGATCAACCTGGGGGCCAACACCGACCCTTATCAGCCTATCGAGCGCGAGTACAAACTGACCCGCGCTACGCTGGAAGTGCTGCTGCGCTATCGGCACCCGGTGACCATCGTCACCAAGGGTTCGCTGATCTTGCGCGACCTCGACCTGCTCAGTGAGCTGGCCCGTCAGCGTCTGGTATCAGTGATGATCAGCCTGACCACTCAGGATGATGAACTCAAGCGCATTCTCGAGCCGCGCGCGGCGGCACCGGCGGCGCGTTTGCGGGCGATCCGGGTGTTGCGTGAGGCCGGCGTGCCGGTGGGCGTGTTGTGCGCGCCGATGATCCCGATGATCAACGACAGCGAGCTGGAAACCCTGATGCAGCAAGCCAGGGACGCCGGCGCGCTGAGTGCCAGCTACATCATGCTGCGTCTGCCGCTGGAGGTGGCGCCACTGTTCGAAGAGTGGCTGGCCAGCCATTACCCGCAACGCGCAGCGCATGTCATGAGCCTGATCCGCCAGAGCCGTAACGGTGCCAACAATGACAGCCGGTTCGGTTCGAGGATGCGCGGCGAAGGCCAGTTTGCCGAGCTGCTGTCAAAGCGCTACGCCCTCGCTGCCCGGCGTTTGGGCCTCGCCAAGCGGGAAAGTTTTGCGCTGGACTGTGACTCTTTCTGCCCACCCGGTGGTCAGATGTCATTGCTATAGGTCAATAAATAGATGGCACAAGGCTATTGACAAATTGTGTTTCATTAATGTTGCTTTAAGTTTCATTTAAGCTTTGATGGTTAGTCTGCAGCCCGGAGTGTCCCTTTGGCAGCGTGCAACGGAGCTGCGCGCATGAATCGAGCCGGGGGACTACTGCGCTATCCGAATGAAGCATGAAATCCACTTCAGGGTGCCTCTAAAAACGTAGGCGAGGCAGGCAACGCAGCGATGGCGCGCGTAGCGCCGTAGGCGCCCAGCCAGCAGGTAGTTTTTAGAGATGTCCTTCAACCCGCCAGAGAGGATGAGACATGAGTGACAAGGACAAACAACCGTCGGCCCCTTCCCAACCGGATGTGGAAACTGCCGAACAGGCCTTGCAACACATCGTGGATGGCTTCGTGCAATTTCGTCATGAGGTCTTCCCCCAGCAGGAAGAGTTGTTCAAGAAACTGGCCAATGCCCAACGGCCACGCGCCATGTTCATTACCTGCGCCGACTCGCGCATCGTGCCTGAACTGATTACCCAGAGCTCGCCAGGCGACCTGTTCGTGACCCGTAACGTCGGCAACGTGGTGCCGCCCTACGGGCAGATGAACGGTGGCGTATCGACTGCCATCGAATACGCGGTCATGGCCCTGGGCGTACAGCACATCATCATCTGTGGTCACTCCGACTGCGGCGCCATGCGTGCGGTGCTCAACCCGCATACGCTGGACAAGATGCCGACGGTCAAAGCCTGGCTGCGGCATGCCGAGGTGGCCCGCACAGTGGTTGAAGACAACTGCTCGTGCGGCGCCGAGCACGAGAGCATGGGCGTGCTGACCCAGGAAAACGTCATCGCTCAGTTGCAGCACCTGCGTACCCACCCGTCAGTCGCATCCAAACTGGCCAGCGGTCAGTTGTCGATTCATGGCTGGGTGTACAGCATCGAAACCAGCGAAATTCTCGCCTATGACTCTGTACTGGACCGCTTCCGCCCGCTTGACGGCGAAGCTCCGGTGCCGACAGCGACGCCCAAGGCGCGCTTCTAAGAGAGGCTTGCGATTGGCCGTCGTCTGACGGCCGACCGCTCAAGGCCTGACTTGCCCCCGCGCCACGGCGCGGCGGACTTACCTTTCCTGCCCATGGTGGCGGCTGCGTTGTGAACGCGTCGTCAGGTATTGCCGTGCCTGAATGAATCGGTCGCGGTGGAACAATCACGTCTGTAGAAAATCGGAGAGTTGTCATGGATGCCACAGCCGCTAAAGGTGCTTCATCAATCCAATCTGTCTTGCCACGGGAGCTATTGGCTTCCGTGGTGGTGTTTCTTGTTGCCTTGCCGCTGTGCATGGGTATTGCCATCGCCTCGGGCATGCCCCCGGCCAAAGGCCTGATCACCGGTATCATCGGTGGTCTGGTGGTCGGCTTTCTGGCCGGATCACCGCTGCAGGTCAGTGGCCCGGCGGCCGGGCTTGCGGTGCTGGTATTCGAGCTGGTGCGCACGCATGGCATGGCCATGCTCGGTCCGATCCTGCTGCTGGCCGGTCTGCTGCAACTACTGGCCGGGCGCTTCAAGCTCGGTTGCTGGTTCCGCGTCACGGCACCGGCAGTGGTGTACGGCATGCTGGCCGGTATTGGTGTGTTGATCGTGCTATCGCAGATTCACGTGATGTTCGACAGCGGGCCCAAGCCTTCCGGGCTGGATAACCTGATCGGCTTCCCGACCACCCTGATGCAGGCCATTGGTCCTGGCAGCGGCATGCAGGCCGGCCTGCTCGGGCTGGGCACCATTGCGGTGATGTACGGCTGGGAAAAACTGCGTCCGCAATCGCTGCGCTTCGTACCCGGCGCGCTGCTCGGGGTCGGTATTGCCACGGCGGTCAGCCTGTACCTGGCGCTTGAGGTCAAGCGGGTTCAGGTGCCAGCGGATCTGACTGAAGCCATCGACTGGCTGCGGGTCGAAGACCTGGTCAATCTGGCTAACCCGTCAGTGCTGATTGCCGCCTTTGCCGTCGCCTTCATTGCCAGTGCCGAAACCTTGCTGTCCGCTGCGGCGGTGGACCGCATGCATAACGGTGTGCGCTCGGACTTCGACAAGGAGCTCAGCGCTCAGGGGGTGGGCAATATGCTCTGCGGCCTGGTCGGTGCCTTGCCGATGACCGGAGTGATCGTGCGCAGTTCGGCCAACGTGCAGGCCGGTGCCACCACCCGCATGTCGACGATCTTCCATGGCCTGTGGCTGCTGGCGTTTGTCTTGCTGCTGTCGAGCGTGCTGCAGAGCATTCCGGTGGCGAGCCTGGCAGGCGTGCTGGTGTATACCGGCCTGAAGCTGGTAGACATGAAGGCGTTCCGTGGTCTGGGTCGTTATGGGCGGATGCCGATGTTCACTTATGCAGCCACGGCTGCGGCCATTATCTTCACTGACCTGTTGACCGGTGTGCTGGTCGGTTTCGCCCTGACCCTGGTCAAACTGGCCTTCAAGGCCGCGCGTCTGAAGATCAGCCTGGTGCCGCTCGATGGCGAGCAGGAGCTGGAGTTGCGTCTGGTGGGTGCGGCAACCTTTCTCAAGGTGCCTGCGCTGACTCAAGTGTTGGGAAGTATCCCGCAGGGCAGCACGGTCCATGTGCCGCTGGGAAATCTGAACTACATCGATCACTCCTGCCTGGAGCTGCTCGAAGAGTGGGGCCGGGCCAATGCTGCCCAAGGGACGCGGTTGATCATCGAGCCGCGTGGTTTGAAGCGTCGCCTGGAAGGGCGAGTGCGCACCAATACCGGGGTCGGTGCCAGTACCGCCTGACTGATCAGTGCAGGGCGTTGGTCTGCAAGCCTTCCAGCTCCAGGACAACGCCCAGTTGCAGTGACAGGCACGGCCAGCGTTGCCAGGCTGCTTCGGTACCCGGACTGGCGAGCCGCTCGCGATAGGCCTGTACCGACTTCTGGGCAAAGCTTTCCTCATTAAGCATTTCACGCACCGCATGGTGCACCGCTTCATCCAGCTGGTTGGCGAAGTTCTCGCCAATCAGTTGGTGGGCGATGACATTGGCCACTGTCGAGTCGGACGGGATCAACGGTCGGCCCAGGTAGCGGATATACAGATCGTTGACTTCCTCGACCAGCCGGTGCGCCAGGTAGGCCTCGTCCAGCAGGCTGTCCAGGCCTTCATGGCCGTTCATGATGGCCGGCGGGCTGGTAAAGAACTGCGATGCAATACGCAACACCGGTTTGATCTGCTCTTCTATTCCGGCTTCCTGCGCCACGCTGTGGGCGGCATCCAGCAAGTCCGGCACATGTTCTATGTACGCCGAGATGAAATTTTTCAATACCGTGTGGGCATCGCCCTTGTCCAGAGCGATGGCGGGGTGAAGGCTGGGCAGTTGTTGTTCAAGTTGATGCAGCAGATGGCCTGTATCGGCTTCGTGTTGTTGGGCACGCTTAATCTGCTCACGCAATGCAGCAGTGTTCATTCATTCTCCTGAAGGCCTGGGACACTAATTTACTGTTTATAAAACGAGTAAAGAAAAAACGTTTCCGCATTGATCTTCGCTGCCTGCACATGCTGGATTGAACGAAGTTTGACGAATTTTCCTACGCGTCAGGGATGACATACATTAGCGCGATTAAATTGGGATCCAAGATCGTTTTCGCATAAGAAATGGTTTTTTATATGGCTGAACGGTCAAAAAAAAGACCAGCCAGTCATCCAGACCTTTCTGACCACCCGCATCGTGGCTGCAACGGCGTGTCTATACTGCTGTTCAGGAAGCAGGTTGATGGTCCCAGGTGCTTTGCCGACGGCTGCATAAAGCGGCTGTAACGCTTGGTTTACAAGCCCTGAGCGACCCGAGTCCGTAGTCCGCTAGCCGCTCCCCGGCCGCAGGTATCTGTCTGCGCAGTTGTATGTGCCATGAGGGAAACCCCAATGACGTGTCATCCCCGGATGTGGATGGCCCTTTTGTGGTGGGCGACCAGCGGTCAGGTTTTTGCGGCATGGACCACCAATATGGCGCCCGGTGTCACGGGCGTCAGCCAGGCGGTCTACCAGCTGCACATGACCATCTTCTGGATCTGCGTGGTGATCGGCGTCGTGGTATTCGGCGCCATCGGCTGGAGTGTGTTCGCCTATCGCCGCTCACGTGGCCGCCAGGCCGCAGACTTTCATGAGAACACCCGGGTCGAGATCCTCTGGACCGTAGTGCCGCTGCTGATTCTGGTGGTGATGGCGATTCCGGCGACCCGCACGCTGATCGACATGTATGACGCCAGCGAGTCGCAGGTCGATATCCAGATCACCGGTTATCAGTGGAAGTGGCATTACAAATACCTGGGCCAGGACGTCGAGTTCTTCAGCAACCTGAACACCTCCGCTGAGCAGATCAACAACCGCGACGCCAAGAACCCGCATTACCTGCTGGAAGTCGATCAGCCGCTGGTCTTGCCGGTGGGGCAGAAGGTGCGCTTTCTGGTTACCGGCGCCGATGTCATTCACTCCTGGTGGGTGCCGGCCTTTGCCGTCAAGCGTGATGCCATTCCCGGCTTCATTCACGAAGCCTGGACGCGCATCGACAAGCCCGGCATCTATCGCGGCCAATGCACCGAGCTGTGCGGCAAGGATCACGGCTTCATGCCCGTGGTGGTCGACGCCCGGCCCCAGGCCGAGTTCCAGAGCTGGTTGGCCGAGCGCAAGCAGGAAAGCCTGCGGGTCAAGGCGCTGACCGACAAACAGTGGACCCGTGAGGAACTGATCCAGAAAGGCGATGAGGTCTATCACAAGGTCTGCGCCGCCTGTCATCAGGCTGAGGGCCAGGGATTACCGCCGGCGTTCCCGGCCCTCAAGGGCTCGAAAATTGCCACTGGGCCGATGGCAGCGCACCTGAATATTGTCTTCAACGGCAAACCGGGCACCGCCATGGCCGCGTTCGGCAAGCAACTGTCGGAAGTGGATATCGCCGCAGTAGTGACGTACGAGCGCAATGCCTGGGGCAATGCCCAGGGCGACATGCTGACCCCCAAAGAGGTGCTGGCCTTCAAGCAGGCCAGCCAATGATGCCACGTACCGTAGGAGCCGCCGGTCGGCGATCCGCTTTAGCGGCGAACGCTTCGCAGCTAAAGCTGCTCCTACAGGAGAGAAGCTTTGAGCACTGTACTTGACGGCTACAGCCACGGCCCGGCCAAGGGCTTGATGCGCTGGCTGCTGACCACCAACCACAAGGACATCGGCACCTTGTACCTGTGGTTCAGTTTCAGCATGTTCCTGCTTGGTGGCACCTTTGCCATGGTCATCCGCGCCGAGCTGTTCCAGCCGGGCCTGCAGATCGTCCAGCCGGGGTTCTTCAACCAGATGACCACCATGCACGGTCTGGTCATGGTCTTTGGCGCAGTGATGCCGGCTTTTGTCGGGCTGGCCAACTGGATGATCCCGCTGATGATCGGCGCGCCGGACATGGCCTTGCCACGGCTCAACAACTTCAGCTTCTGGCTGTTGCCGGCTGCATTTCTGTTGCTGGTCTCGACCCTGTTCAGCCCCGGTGGCGGTCCCAATTTCGGCTGGACCTTCTACGCGCCGCTGTCGACCACCTACGCGCCGCCGAGCGTGACGTTCTTCATTTTTGCCATCCACCTGATGGGCATCAGTTCGATCATGGGCGCGATCAACGTCATCGCCACAATCCTCAACCTGCGCGCGCCGGGCATGACCCTGATGAAGATGCCGCTGTTCGTCTGGACCTGGCTGATCACGGCCTTTTTGCTGATTGCCGTCATGCCGGTGCTGGCCGGTTGCGTGACCATGATGCTGCTGGACATCCACTTCGGCACCAGCTTCTTCAATGCCGCTGGCGGTGGCGACCCGGTGCTGTTCCAGCATGTGTTCTGGTTTTTCGGTCATCCGGAGGTGTACATCATGATCCTGCCGGCCTTCGGCGCGATCAGCTCGATCATCCCGGCGTTTTCGCGCAAGCCGTTGTTCGGCTATACCTCCATGGTCTACGCCACAGCCTCAATCGCGCTGCTGTCGTTTCTGGTCTGGGCGCATCACATGTTTGTTGTGGGGATGCCGCTGATGGGGGAATTGTTCTTCATGTACGCCACCATGCTGATAGCCGTGCCAACCGGGGTGAAGGTGTTCAATTGGGTCAGCACCATGTGGCAGGGCTCACTGACTTTCGAGACGCCCATGCTGTTTGCCGTGGCCTTTGTGATTCTGTTCACCATCGGCGGCTTTTCAGGCCTGATGCTGGCCATCGCCCCGGCGGATTTTCAGTATCAGGACACCTATTTCGTGGTCGCGCACTTTCATTACGTGCTGGTGCCGGGGGCGATTTTTGGCATCTTTGCCTCGGCTTATTACTGGCTGCCCAAGTGGACCGGGCATATGTACGACGAAACCCTGGGCAAGCTGCATTTCTGGATGTCCTTCGTGGGCATGAACCTGGCGTTCTTCCCCATGCATTTCGTCGGCCTGGCCGGTATGCCGCGCCGGGTGCCGGACTACAACCTGCAATTTGCCAACTTCAACATGATCTCTTCGATAGGGGCCTTTACCTTCGGGGTGACCCAGTTGCTGTTTCTGTTCATCGTCATCAAGACCATCCGTGGCGGCACCCCTGCCCCGGCCAAACCCTGGGATGGTGCAGAAGGCCTGGAATGGAGCGTGCCGTCCCCGGCGCCCTATCACACCTTCAGCAGCCCGCCGGTGATCAAGTGAACACGGTCCGCTCTTCGCGTCGTCTGGTGCGCCGCCTGCTGGTGCTGGTGGTGGTCATGTTCGGCTTTGGTTTTGCCCTGGTGCCGTTTTACGAATTGATGTGCCAGGCCTTCGGCCTCAATGGCAAGACCGGCGGCCCGTATCGTGGCGAGCAAGTGGTCGATGACCAGCGTCTGGTGCGGGTGCTGTTCGTTTCCAGCAATGCGGCGGGGATGAACTGGGCGTTTTATCCCAAAGCCAGTGAGTTGCGCGTTCATCCGGGCGCGGTCAACGAAATGATCTTCGTCGCCAGCAACCCCGACAGCAGGCCCATGACCGCCCAGGCAGTGCCCAGCGTTGCACCGGGGCGGGCGGCGGCCTGGTTTCACAAGACCGAGTGCTTTTGTTTTACCCAGCAGGTGTTGCAGCCGGGTGAGCGCATCGAAATGCCGGTGCGCTTCATCATCGACCGTGACCTGCCCGGCGAGGTGCAGCAGTTGACCCTGGCCTACACGCTGTTCGACATCACCGCCCGCCAGCCGCCGGTGGCGCGTGTCGGCAAGGATGGCGGCTGAGCGGGAGGCATCAATGAGCGACCCACAGCACTATTACGTCCCGCCCCAGAGCAAGTGGCCGATCATTGCCACGCTGGCGCTGCTGATCAGCATGTACGGCCTGGGTAGCTGGATCAACGACCACAAGGCCGGCCAGCCCGACGGCCCTGGGCCGTGGATCTTGCTGGTCGGCGCACTGCTGATCGGCTGGATGATGTACGGCTGGTTCGGCGCGGTCGTGCGCGAAAGCCGCGCCGGCCTGTATAGCGCTCAGCTGGACCGGTCGTTTCGCTGGGGGATGGGCTGGTTCATCTTTTCCGAGGTGATGTTCTTCGCCGCCTTCTTCGGCATGCTGTTTTATATCCGCTACTGGTCCGGCCCATGGCTGGGGGGCGAAGGGGCCAATGGAATTTCCAACATGCTCTGGCCCAACTTCCATTACCAGTGGCCGATGCTCGACACCCCCGACCCGAAACGCTACCCGGCGCCCGCGGGGGTCATTAACCCGTGGCAATTGCCGCTGCTCAATACCGTGCTGCTGGTCAGCTCCAGCGTGACCCTGACCCTGGCGCATCACGCCCTTAAACGCGATGCCCGGCGGCCTTTGAAGCTCTGGCTGGCGGCAACCCTGATGCTGGGCGGCGCTTTTTTGTTGTTCCAGGCGCTGGAGTACCTGCATGCCTACCATGAGCTGGGCCTGACCCTGGGCTCGGGCATCTACGGCGCGACGTTCTTTCTGCTTACCGGCTTTCATGGTGCCCACGTGACCATTGGCACCCTGATTCTGCTGGTGATGCTGCTGCGCATTGTGCGCGGGCACTTCGACAGCCAGCGCCAGTTCGGCTTCGAGGCGGCCAGTTGGTACTGGCATTTTGTGGATGTGGTGTGGATCGGTCTGTTTGTCTTCGTCTACGTCCTGTAGGAGCAGCTTTAGCGGCGAAGCCTTGGCGGCCAACGCCGAGCGCCGCCTGCTGTTCCTCCACGGTCAGTCGTTAGCCGGTGCCGATCTGGCCGCTATAAAAGCCCCAGGTGATCAGCGCCACGCTCAGTACCGCGAGTATTACCCGCAGGGTCAGGGCGCTGAGCAAGCGGGTCGAGGGTTGTTGGTCGCG
The DNA here is from genome assembly GCF_024129905.1 of Pseudomonas sp. 21LCFQ010. NCBI lineage: Bacteria > Pseudomonadati > Pseudomonadota > Gammaproteobacteria > Pseudomonadales > Pseudomonadaceae > Pseudomonas > Pseudomonas sp. 21LCFQ010. The sequence continues at coordinate 87,737 of NZ_JAMYDZ010000006.1, forward strand.
GGTCAGAAACACCAGGCCGCTGAACAGGCTGACCAGCATCGCGGCCAGTGACACGACAATCGCAACTTTGAGCATCACCACTCCAGGAGCAATCACATGCAATGGAGTATAGGAGCCGGTCCGCGGCTCCATGGGGGTAGCGGATGAGGCGCTTCGTTGCGCAGCCACTGCCGACCCTGGCGTTGATGCTGCTGCTGCCGTTGCTGATTGGCCTGGGGCTTTGGCAACTGCAGCGCGCCGAGCAAAAGACTGGCTTGCTGGCGGCTCACCAACGCCACCAAGGCATGCCACCCGCGCCGTTGCAGGCGGTGATGCAGGCAACCGACCCCGCCTGGCGCCGGGTAGCGCTGCACGGTCGGTTCGATGCCGGGCATAGCCTGTTGCTGGACAACAGCAGTCGCGATGGCCGGGCCGGCGTGGAGTTGCTTCAGCCATTTCTGGACGAGGGCAGTGGCCTGTGGGTATTGCTCAATCGTGGCTGGCTGCCCTGGCCGGATCGACGCATCGCACCGGCCTACAGCACCCCGCCAATGCCACTGAGTCTGCAGGCCTGGGTCTATGTGCCGCTGGGGCGGGGCTTTCAATTGCAGGCCGATGCGCTGAACGCAGACTGGCCACGGCTGGTGACGCAGGTCGACGGGCAGCGGCTATGGAATGAACTGGGCCGCGCCGGCTACCCCCATGAGCTGCGCCTGCTGCCGGGCATGGCGGCGTATCGGGCCGACTGGCCTGTGGTCAATCAGGCGCCGGCCAGCCACCGCGGCTATGCCGTGCAGTGGTTCAGCCTGGCCGCTGCGCTGGTCGGTTTGTACCTGTACCTGTGCTGCACGGTTGCCGCCCGGAGGCGATCATGAACGCCCGTCAGTCGGGACGCTGGCAGTTGCTGTTGCTGCTGGCGGGCTTCCTGCTGCCGATGCTGCTTGCCGCTGGCATGTATCGTTGGCAGTTCTGGCTGCCGGACAGTCGTACCTACCACGGGCAATTGCTCGGCACTGGCCAGTTGCGTGCCGATCTGGGCGTGCAGGCCTCTGAGACGCGCTGGCAACTGCTGGTCACCACTCCTGGCGCATGTGCAGAGGATTGTCGGCAACTGGTTTACCTGGCCCGGCAGATCCATACCGGGCTGGGCCGCGAGGCCGGACGCGCCAGCCATGCGCTGGCCATGGGCGCCGGACCCGCAGAGGGGTTTGAGGATTACCCGCAGCTACGTCTTTTGCCCTTGAACCTACAGCGGTATCGCGCGCTGGCTCCGTCTGACGGGCGGCCTCGCCTCTGGATTGTCGACCCCCACGGCAATCTGGTGCTGCGCTACGACGCCGGGGTGCGTGGCCAGGATGTTCTGCGCGACCTGCGGCACCTGCTGAAACTGTCGAATATCGGCTGACTGGAGGCTGTCATGGCTGACCGCGGATTTCACCTGGCGCTGTTTGCGACGTTACTGGCCCTGCTGGTGTTGTTGCTGGGCGCCTGGACCCGCTTGACTCATGCCGGGCTTGGCTGCCCGGACTGGCCGGGTTGTTATGGATTTGCCACGGTGCCGTCCGGGGCGCTGCAACAGGCACTGGCGCAAAGCCGTTTCCCTCAGACCGTACTGGAGGCCGATAAAGGCTGGTACGAAATGATCCATCGCTACGGCGCCGCCCTGCTCGGCCTGAGCATCGGCCTGCTGATGCTGCAGGCGTGGGCGCGTGGGCAAGGCTTGCGTTTGCCGCTGCTATTGCTGGGGCTGGTGATTGCCCAGGCGTTGCTGGGTATGTGGACCGTCACCCTCAGGCTGTGGCCGCCAGTGGTGACCCTGCATTTGCTCGGTGCCGTGGCGATTCTGGGCCTGCTGTTGGTGCTGACCCTGCGGTTGAGCGGCGTCGCTGCGCCGGTTATCCGGAGCAGCGTTTTACTGCGCGGCCTGGCACTGTTGGCGCTGATGCTGGCGGTGCTGCAGATAGGTCTTGGCGGCTGGGTCAGCACTCATTATGCCGCCCACGCCTGCCCCGACCTGCCGACCTGTCAGGGCCAATGGTGGCCGCCAAACGACTTTGCCGCAGGCTTTGACCTCAGCCTGCCAGTGGGGCCGAACTATCTGGGCGGTATGCTGGACGGTGAGGCTCGTACTGCGATTCATCTCGCTCATCGATTGGGCGCGCTGTTGCTCAGCCTGGCGGTGCTGGGCCTGGCCTGGCGGCTTGTGCGGACGGGGTTGAGCGGGCTGGGGGCGGTGTTGTTGCTGCTGTTGCTGGCGCAACTGGGACTCGGTATGGGCAATGTGCTGCTGCAATTTCCGGTGTGGCTGGCCCTGGCCCACAGCGCCGGCGGCGCATTACTGATGCTGTGGCTGACGCTGGTCAACTACCGTCTGTGGCAGGCCGCTGGTGACTGATGAAGGTTGTGCCTGAGCGGCGCATGGGTCTAGGCTTGGCGTTTTCGTCCTGCTGTGCATGCTTCGGGCAGGCCGGACAGTGCAATCAATGGACCATCGACCATGACCCGAACCCAGAAAACCGTCTTCATCTCTGTTGCCATCGTGGCCGTGATTCTCGGCCTGATCGTCCAGCGCGTGCTGTCCGGTCATGGCGGTGCCGATCAGGCGGCACTGGTTGACGCCGGGATCATCATGTTGCCGCAAAGCCGCCCGGTGCCGGCGCTGAAAATGACTGACCAGCACGGCGAGCCGGTGTCGATCGACCAGCTTAAAGACAAGTGGACCCTGGTGTTTTTTGGCTACACCTATTGCCCGGATATCTGCCCCGCCACGCTGGCGCAACTGCGCCAGATCAAGGCCGGCTTGACCGAAGAGCAGGCTGGCCGCCTGCGCGTAGTGTTGGTCAGTGTCGACCCCGAGCGTGATACCCCTGAGCAACTCAGGCAGTACCTGGAGTATTTCGACAAGAGCTTTATCGGCCTGCGCGCCTCGGTGGCGGACCTCAAGACCCTGTCCAGCGCCATGAGTATTCCGTTCATCCCGGCTGACACCAGCAAACCGGGCTACACCGTCGACCACAGCGGCAATCTCGCCCTGCTCGGCCCGGATGGCCGCCAACGCGGCTTTATCCGTGCCCCGCTGAACGTCAAGAAGCTGAGTGAGCAACTGCCGGTGCTGCTCAAACCGTAGGAGCGAGCTTGCTCGCGAAGGCTATTTTCCAGGCGCAGCATTGGTGCTGGCCGTTCAATTGCTTTCGCGACCAAGGTCGCTCCTACAGGGGGTATGAGGCATTTATCAGAACGCTGGAACCACAGCGCCTTTGTACTTCTCGGCGATGAACGCCTTCACTTCAGGGCTGGTCAGGGCAGCGGCCAGCTTCTGCAGTGCCTGGGAGTCCTTGTTGTCCGGACGTGCCACCAGCAGGTTGGCGTAAGGCGATTCAGCGCCTTCGATCACCAGCGCATCCTTGGTCGGGTCCAGTTTGGCGCCCAGCGCGTAGTTGGTGTTGATCAGCGCCAGATCGACCTGGGTCAGCACGCGAGGCAGGGTCGCCGCTTCCAGCTCACGGAACTTCAGGTTTTTCGGGTTAGTGGCCACGTCTTTCGGAGTCGCCAGGATGCTGCTCGGGTCTTTCAGGGTGATCAGACCGGCCTTGGCCAGCAGCAGGAAGGCACGACCTTCGTTGGTGGCATCGTTCGGCAGGGCTACCGTGGCGCCGTTGGGCAGGTCTTCAAGCTTCTTGAACTTCTCGGAGTAGGCACCGAACGGCTCAACGTGGATCTTGGCTACGCTGACCAGGTCGGTGCCCTTGCCCTTGTTGAACTCATCCAGGTACGGCTGGTGCTGGAAGAAGTTGGCGTCCAGACGCTTCTCGGCGACTTGCACGTTAGGCTGGATGTAGTCGGTGAACACCTTGATCTTCAGGTCCACGCCTTCTTTGGCCAGCGTCGGTTTGACGAACTCCAGCAACTCGGCTTGCGGAACGGCCGTGGCGGCGATGCTCAGGGTTTCGGCGGCCTGGGCCGACAGTGCGGTCATGGCGGCGAATGCGACGACTAGTTTTTTCATGCAACAACTCCTTTTAACGGCCCGCGTCCGGCGGGCCACAGCCAACGGATGCAATTAACGGTGTGAAAAATACGCGACCAGCCTGTCGCCGACGGTTTGCAGGATCTGCACCAGCACCAGCAGCAAGACCACCGTGACAAACATCACATCATTCTGGAAGCGCTGGTAACCATAGCGGATCGCCAGATCGCCGAGGCCGCCGGCGCCCACTGCACCGGCCATGGCGGTGAACGACACCAGGGCAATGGCGGTGACGGTGATCGCCGCGATGATGCCGGGACGGGCCTCGGGCAGCAGCGCGTTGAGGATGATCTGGCGGGTGGTGGCGCCCATCGCCTGGGTGGCTTCGATGATGCCTTTGTCGACCTCGCGCAGCGCGGTTTCCACCAGCCGGGCAAAGAACGGTGTGGCCCCGGCGATCAGCGGCGGCAGGGTGCCGAGGATCCCCAGCGAGGTGCCGGTGATGATCTGGGTCAGCGGCATCATCACGATCAGCAGGATGATGAACGGCAAGGCGCGCAGCATGTTCACGATCAGCCCGACCGTGGCGTACAGCGGCTTGTTCTCCAGCAACTGGCGCGGCGAGGTGAGAAACATCAGCACGCCCAGCGGCAGGCCGAACAGCACGGTAAAGGCCAGGGACACGCCGAGCATGATCAGGGTATCGCCGCTGGCGACCCAGATCTCGTACCAGTCGACGTTGGAAAACAGTTCAAGGAAAGCGTCCATCAGCGCAGGACCTCCATATGGACATCAGCGGCGCTGAAGCGGGCGAAGGCGGCGTCCACGTCGCCGCCGGTGATGGCCAGGGTCAACTGGCCGTAAGGGATATCCTTGATGCGGTCGATACGCCCGGCCAGGATGCTGTAGTCGACCCCGGTTTCGCGGGCGACGGTGCCCAGCAGTGGCGCGTAGGTGGCTTCACCCTGGAACGTCAGGCGCACGATGCGGCCCTGGACATGGGCGAAGTCTTCGCGCTGCTCGTTCTCGTCGAGTTGCTCGTCTTCCTGGACGAAGCGCCGGGTGGTCGGATGCTGCGGGTGCAGGAACACGTCGGCGACCCTGCCCTGCTCGACAATCACCCCGGCGTCCATCACCGCGACCTGGTCACAGACCCGGCGGATCACATCCATCTCATGGGTGATCAGCACGATGGTCAGTTTCAGCTCGCGATTGATCTCGGCCAGCAGTTGCAGAACCTGAGCGGTGGTCTGTGGGTCGAGGGCACTGGTGGCTTCGTCACACAGCAGGATTTTGGGCCGGGTTGCCAGGGCGCGGGCGATGCCGACGCGCTGCTTCTGGCCACCGGATAATTGCGACGGGTATTTCTGCGCATGGGCGCTCAGGCCGACCCGCTCCAGCAGCTCGGCAACGCGCTGGTCGATCTGCTCGCGGGACATAGTGCCGGCCAGGCTCAGCGGCATGCCGACGTTGTCGGCCACGGTCTTGGACGACAGCAGGTTGAAGTGCTGGAAGATCATCCCGACCTGCTGGCGAAAGCGCCGCAGATCGTGGGTGTCCAGTGCAGTCACGTCTTCACCGTCGACCAGAATACGGCCGCCGGTGGGATTTTCCAGGCGATTGATCAGGCGCAGCAAGGTGCTTTTGCCGGCACCGGAATGGCCGATCAGGCCGTAGACCTGGCCTGCTTCGATGCGCAGGCTGGTGGGGTGCAGGGCGGGGATGTCCTTGCCGGCGACGCGGTAGGTTTTCTGGACGTCAAGAAACTCGATCACTAACCGAACCTTTTGGGGCGAACCTTTATGGCGAACCTTGTGGGAGCGCGTTGAAAGTCAGCGCAGTGGCAGGGCGCACACTGGCCTGGCGAGCCGGGCTGGATAAGCCGGGCGCGCATTTTAGCCTGTCTATGCCGAGCTGCTTAGCATTTATTTGTCGGCCAGGCTGCGCAATGGCTATAACGCGACCGGCGGGGATATTGCCGGTGAAATTCTCTGAACGTCGTTTTATAGCCTCGGTCACTCCTTCAATACCGTGATGTTCATTCAACAGGCCCGGCAGGGCCGGAACTGACGAGGAGTAGTACCTGATGGCCAAGAAGACAGACGTGCCAGCCACCCCGGCCGCTAAAAGCGAGCTGGCCGGCACCGATACCCTGGACCGCGGCAACAGCAATGCCAAACTCGACGCGCTGGAGGCCTTTCGCTCGGATGCCACCGGCCAGGCGTTGCGTACCAACCAGGGAGTGAAGATCGCTGACAACCAGAACAGCCTCAAGGCCGGCAAGCGCGGGCCGACGCTGCTCGAAGATTTCATCATGCGCGAGAAAATCACGCATTTTGACCATGAGCGTATCCCGGAGCGCATTGTCCACGCCCGTGGCACCGCCGCTCACGGTTACTTCCAGAGTTACGATGACCACGCCACGCTGTCGAAGGCCGGTTTTCTGCGCGACCCCGGCAAGAAGACCCCGGTGTTCGTGCGCTTCTCTACCGTACAGGGGCCGCGCGGTTCCGGTGATACGGTGCGCGATGTGCGCGGCTTTGCCGTGAAGTTCTATACCGATGAAGGCAACTTCGATCTGGTCGGCAACAACGTGCCGGTGTTTTTCATTCAGGATGCGATCAAGTTTCCGGACTTCGTGCATGCAGTCAAACCCGAGCCGCATAACGAGATTCCTACCGGCGGCTCGGCCCATGACACGTTCTGGGACTTTGTTTCTCTGGTGCCGGAAACCAGCCATGCGGTGATCTGGGCGATGTCCGACCGGGCCATCCCGAAAAGCCTGCGCACCATCCAGGGCTTTGGCGTGCACACCTTTCGCCTGATCAACACCGAAGGCAAGGCCAGCTTCGTCAAATTCCACTGGAAGCCCAAGTACGGCGTGTGCTCGCTGGTCTGGGACGAAGCGCAGAAACTGGCCGGTAAAGACACCGACTTCCACCGCCGTGACCTCTGGGAGTCGATTGAAGCGGGCGACTACCCGGAGTGGGAGTTGGGCGTGCAGATCGTGGCTGAAGACGACGAGCACAACTTCGACTTCGACCTGCTCGACCCGACCAAGATCATTCCCGAAGAGTTGGTGCCGGTCACGCCGCTGGGCAAGATGGTGCTGGACCGTAACCCGGACAATTTCTTTGCCGAGACCGAGCAGGTCGCCTTCTGCCCTGGGCATATCGTGCCGGGCATCGACTTTTCCAATGACCCGCTGCTGCAGGGCCGGTTGTTCTCCTACACCGATACCCAGATCAGCCGCCTGGGCGGGCCGAACTTTCACGAGATCCCGATCAACCGCCCGGTTGCGCCGAACCACAACAACCAGCGTGACGCCCAGCATCGCACCACCCTCGACAAGGGCCGCGCCTCCTATCAGCCCAACTCGATTGACGGTGAGTGGCCACGCGAGACCCCGGCCGGTCCAGAGAATGGCGGGTTCGAGAGCTATCAGGAGCGCATCGAGGCGCACAAGGTGCGTGAGCGCAGCGAGTCGTTCAGCGACCACTTCTCTCAGGCCACGCTGTTTTTCAACAGCATGAGCGAGCACGAGAAAGAACACATCATTGCGGCCTACAGCTTTGAGCTGGGCAAGGTCGAGCGGGTGTTTATCCGGGAGCGGGTGCTCAATGAAATTCTCGCCAATATCGACCTGACCCTGGCTGCTCGGGTAGCGAAAAACCTCGGTTTGCCTGCCCCCAAGACTCGTACTGCACAGGAGTACCAGCAGGCCATCAAAGAGTCCCCGGCGCTGAGCCAGGTCAACCTGCTGTCAGGTGATATCGCTTCGCGCAAGGTTGCGGTGCTGGTGGCCGATGGCGTCAATGGCAAGGATGTCGAAAAGCTCAAGGCTGCGCTGAGCGCCCGCGGCGCGCATACCAAGGTGCTGGGGCCGACCTCTGCGCCGGTGACTACCGCCGATGGCAAGACCCTGCAAGTCGACGCTTCGGCTGAAGGTCTGCCGTCAGTGGCGTTCGATGCGGTGTTCGTGCCGGGCGGTGCGGACTCGGTCAAGGCATTGAGCACGGACGGCGTTGCCCTGCACTTCATCCTCGAAGCCTACAAGCACCTCAAGGCCATTGCCGTCGCTGGCGAGGCCAAGACGCTGCTGAGCCAGTTGCGGCTGGATGAAGATGCCGGATTGCTGGAAGTGTCGGACAGCTCGTCCACCGAGGCGTTCTTTGACGCGATTGCCCAGCACCGGGTTTGGGCGCGTGAGCCGAAAGCCAAGGCGGTACCGGCTTGATTGAGACCTGTCTGTAGAGCTAATGCCGATCAGTTAAGCGATAAGTGGCTCTGGCTCGGTATTCGTGGGAGGAGCCGACCGGCTCCTCCCGCAGGACTAAGTCGGTCTTGACTGATCGGCATTGGTCCTGCGGGTATGGAGTGTTCGACGGGACCCGTTGGGCTCAGAGCCCGGCGGGGCTGAGGATGATCTGGGCCGGTTGCTTGCGTTCGATCTGGCGACGCAGGTCCAGTTCAAAGCTCGGGTTGAGCTTGTTGACCCGCTTGCTGACCAGATCGGCCAGCCATGGGTAGTCGTCGGTCCGCGGCACCTGAATCAACACGTCACAGTTGAAGCTCACTACATCGGCGGCAATGGCATCGAGTTGCCGGCGCATTTGCGCGATATCGGTGGTTTCGAGCTGGATACGGGTATGCGGCACGCTCGGGTCGATGAGCTTGGCGATACGCCTGGCTTCGGCGGCCTTCAGCTCAGCTTCAGCCTGGTCCAGTTCGGCCTTGCGCGCTTCGGCAATGGCGCCGTTGACGCCGCTGGTCAACGCGGGGGCCTTGGGCATCAATGCGCGGGCACGGCTCAGTGCCGTGGCAGCGCCATTGACGTCACCTTTTTGCAGGCTGATCTGGCTGCGGCTCAGGTAGGCCTCGGCCAACTGGCGTTGCAGCGGGTCCAGGCGCGGGTCGGCAGCGTCAGCGCCCTGCAGCGTGGCCAACTGGTCTTCGGCGGTCGCCAGTTCGTTGCCTTTGATGCTCTGCTCAAGCAGCGCAAAGCCGTCCGGCCGGGCTTCGGGCTCGGCAGGTTGAGGTGGCGGCGCGCTCTGGCAGGCCCCCAGCAACAGGGCGAATGCGGCAAGCAGCAGATAGCGGGAGGCGGGCAGCTTCATTTCTGCGGTTCTCTATTTGCGCAAAAAACGAGCAAGTCTACACCGCCCGCTTGGGGAGAACAAAGCTGAGCAGAAACAGCGCGCAGGCACAGACCACGATCGAGGGGCCGGCCGGGGTATCCTTGAGCCATGACAGCGACAGCCCACCACCCACCGCCACCACGCCCAGCACGCTGGCGCCCAGCGCCATCTGCTCTGGCGAGCGGGCGTGACGCTGTGCCGCAGCCGCCGGGATGATCAGCAGCGAAGTAATCAGCAGCACACCGACGATTTTCATTGCCACGGCAATCACCACGGCAATCAACAGCATCATGGTCATGCGCAGAGTGGTGACCGGCAGGCCTTCGACCCGCGCCAGTTCCTCGTGTACGGTCACTGCCAGCAGTGGCCGCCACAGCGCCAGGATCAACACCATGACCAATGCGCTGCCGCCGAGAATCCAGGCTAGGTCGGTGGGGCTGATCGCCAACAGGTCACCGAACAGATAGGCCATCAGGTCGATCCGTACTTCGTGCATGAAGCTCAGTACCACCAGGCCCAGCGACAGGGTACTGGGCGCCAGAATGCCCAGCAGGGTGTCGGAGGCCAGCGGCTGGCGCTGTTGCAGAGTCACCAGCAGGATCGCCAGCAACAGGCAGCCGACGGTGACCGCCACGGTCGGGCTGATGTCCAGCAGAAACCCCAGAGCCACACCCAGCAATGCAGCGTGGGACAGCGTGTCGCCGAAATAGGCCATGCGCCGCCAGACCACGAATGAGCCTAGCGGGCCTGCTACCAGAGCCAGAGCAATACCGGCGAGCAGGGCATACAACAGAAAATCAGCCATGCTTGCAGCCGTCTCCGTGAACATGAGGTTTGAAGCGCAGGGGTTGGGGTTCGGCGTCGTTCACCACTTCGCCATGCAGGTCGTGGGCGTGGTCATGGTGGTGGTGATAGATCGCCAGGCTCGGCGCATTCTGGCCGAACAGCTCGACAAAGGCCGGGTCGGTGCTGACCTGCTCGGGGTGCCCTGAGCAACACACATGGCGGTTCAGGCACACCACCTGATCGGTGGTGCTCATCACCAGATGCAGATCATGAGAGACCATCAGCACGCCGCAACCGTGGCGGTCGCGCAGCCGGGTAATCAGGCTGTACAGCTCGGCCTGGCCCGCGACATCGACGCCCTGTACCGGTTCGTCGAGCACCAGCAGCTCGGGCTCGCGCAGCAGCGCCCGGGCCAGCAGCACACGCTGCATCTCGCCACCGGAAATGCCCTGCAACGGGCTGTCGATGACCTTGCCGGCGCCGACCTCTTCCAGCGCGGCCATGGCCTTGGCCCGGTCGACCCCCGGCACCAGGCGCAGAAAGCGCAGCACCGACAGTGGCAGGGTCTGGTCGACATGGAGCTTTTGCGGCATGTAGCCGACGCGCAGTTTCGGCTTGCGCCAGACCCGCCCGGAGGTCGGGTTCAACAGGCCGAGCACGGCACGCACCAGGGTGGTCTTGCCGGCGCCGTTGGGGCCGATCAGGGTGACGATCTCACCGGCGCTGACGCTCAGGCCGATATTGTCCAGAACGTTCTGCCCGGACAGGGTGACCGCCACCTGTTCCAGGCTGATCAGCGGGGTGCTCATCAGGCCGCCTTGCAGCCGGCGCATACGCCGACGATTTCGATGGTCTGGCCTTCGGCGGCAAAGCCGACTTCATTGGCCGCGTTGATCACCGCATCGCTGATGGTCTGGTGTTGCAGTTCGATGGCCGCGTGGCACTTGCGGCAGATCAGAAACTGGCCCTGGTGGGCATGCGCCGGATGATTGCAGCCGGTGAAGGCGTTGAGCGAGGCGATGCGGTGCACCAGGCCGTTTTCCAGCAGAAAATCCAGCGCGCGATACACGGTGGGCGGTGCGGCACGGCGGCCGTCGGCTTCGCTGAGTACGCCTAGGATGTCGTAGGCACCCAGCGGCTTGTGGCTTTGCCAGACCAGTTCAAGCACGCGGCGGCGCAAGGCGGTAAGGCGCAAGCCTTTGCTGGCACACAGGGCATCGGCTTCGCTGAGGGCTGAATGCACGCAGTGAGAGTGATCGTGAGGGCGGCTGGCCAGAGGTGTAATAGGCATGGGCGGCGACGATATTGGCTGGAGACGTTATTATGTTACCCGTTCCTGCCCGATATGAGTGTTTCTCGTGCGTCGACTTTTTACGCTTTTCGTCGTTCTGGCTGCCGGTCTTACCGCTGCCATCCCTGCCCAGGCGGCTCCGGCCGCGGCTGAAATCAAGGTCCTGACCAGCATCAAACCGCTGCAATTGATTGCCGCTGCGGTCCAGGATGGCATTGGCAGCCCTGAAGTGTTGCTGCCGCCCGGTGCTTCACCGCACCACTATGCCTTGCGCCCATCCGACGTACGGCGGGTCGCCGATGTCGACCTGCTCTACTGGATCGGTCCTGATATGGAAGGCTTTCTGCCCCGCGTGCTGCAAAACCGCAGCCGTCCAGCCGTTGCCGTGCAGGGGCTGGCGGGCATGAGCCTGCGCCACTTCGGTGAAGATCAGGCCTCGCATGACGATCATGACCACGATGCGCATGACGGCCATGATGCAGACCCCGGCTACGAAGAACATGACCACGACCACCGCCCCGGCAGCCTCGACTCGCACCTGTGGCTGTCGACGGTCAACGCCCGGGTGATCGCAGCGAAAATGGCCGCCGACCTCAGCACTGCCGACCCGGCCAACGCGGCGCGTTATGCCAGCAACGCTCAGGCGTTCAGCAAGCGTCTGGACGCCCTTGATGCACGAATCAAGACGCGGGTCAGCACGATTGGCGACAAGCCCTGGTTCGTGTTCCACGAGGCCTACGACTACTTCGAACAGGCCTACGGCCTCAAACACACCGGCGTATTCAGTGTCGCCAGTGAAGTACAGCCCGGCGCCAGACACGTTGCCGCGATGCGTGAGCGCTTGAAGGAGTCGGGCAAGACCTGCGTTTTCAGCGAGCCGCCACTGCGGCCGAAACTGGCCGAAACCCTGAGCGCCGGCCTGCCGGTCAAGCTGGCCGAACTCGACGCCTTGGGCGGCTACACCCCGGCCACCGCCAATGGCTACGAACAGCTGCTGGAAAAAATCGCCAACGATCTGGCCGGCTGCCTGGAAAGTCTCTGACCGGGCTGGTGGGCGTGTGTGGGTACGCGTAGGAGCGGCTTCAGCCGCGAATGCTTCCTGGCGATGCTTCGCCGCTAAAGCGGCTCCTACGAGGTTCTGCGTTCGCGCGGCACCGAGTGATCTTTTACAGCGCAAACGGCAACGGCAGATTTACTTCCTGACGCTGCGCCAGACGCTTTTCAAACTCCGCCGGATCATGAATCAGCACGTCCTGGCCAGCAAACGCCTCGGCAGCGATCAACCGCGACAGCCAGAAGCGCACACAGGCAATGCGCAGCATCACCGGCCATAGCGTGGCCTCGGCAGCGGTGAACGGGCGCAGCGCGGCGTAGGCACCCAAAAAAGCCTTGGCCCGCAGCGGGTCAAGAGCGCCGTCTTCCTCAGAGCACCAGTCGTTCAACGCAATCGCCAGGTCATACAGCATCGGCCCGGAACACGCGTTGTAGAAGTCGATCACCCCCGTCAGGTGGGTGCCTTCGAACATTGCGTTGTCACGGAACAGGTCAGCGTGCAGGTTGGCGCGCGGCAGGTCGAGAATGGCCTGGAAGTGCTGGTCGATCTCTTGCAGGGTCTTGTCCAGCAACGCGGCCTGTTCGGCACTCAGGTGCGAGAGGAAGTTGCGCCCTTCATCCAGCATCCAGCTCAGGCCCCGGTCGGTCTTGCGCTCCAGCACCTTGTCGCGGGTTGCCAGGTGCACGCGTGCCTGCAATTGGCCGATTGCCACGCAATGCTGGGTATTGGGTCGCTTGATGTGCTTGCCGGCCAGGCGCGGTTGCAGCAGCGCCGGCTTGCCTTTGAGCTCACGCAGCGCCTGGCCGTCGGTGGTGCGCATGGCATAGGGCACCGGCAGGTTGGCGGCGTGCAGTACGTCGAGCAGTTCGATGAAAAACGGCATCTCCTGCACCGGACCGCGCTCGACCAGGGTCAGGACGAACTCGCCCTGCTCCAGGCTGATGAAGTAGTTGGTGTTCTCGCTACCGGCAGCAATGCCCTGATAGTCAAGCAGGCGGCCGAGCCCGTAGGCGCAGAGAAAGGTTTCCAGCTCGGGCCGGGCCAGGGGGGTAAAGACGGACATATCAGGGACTGCCAGCTCAAATAGTGATAGTGGACGGGGAGTTTACCAGCTGAAGATTTCCCACTGCGGAATCAACATGTCGGGTTGGTCGGAACGAATGAAATTGGGGCTGGTGCCATCCGCGCGCACCAGGAAATACGGCTTGCCGTTCTTGGGCGTGATCTTGATCGCATAGAGAAAGCCATTCTGGCGGTATTCCTGAATGGTCTTGTCGCCTTCGGTGCGGATCGTGACTTCAGGGTCGGCCGACGGTGCGTCCTCGGCGGCCACCGCCAGCAGCGGGCTGACCAGTAACAGGCCGGTCAACACCAAGCGATTTATCTTGCGCATGATAACCTTGCCCCTTTGTTGTCCATGGTCCACGCATTTTAGCGCCGACCCCGCCGAAAAGGTTGAATCTGCTCATGAGCCAAGCACCCCTCGTCCTGGTGGACGGTTCGTCCTATCTGTACCGCGCCTTCCACGCCCTGCCGCCGCTGACGACCTCCAAGGGTCTGCCCACCGGTGCGGTCAAGGGTGTGCTGAACATGCTCAAAAGCCTGCGCAAACAATACCCCGATAGCCCGTTTGCCGTGGTTTTCGACGCCAAGGGCGGTACTTTCCGCGATGAACTGTTCGCCGAATACAAGGCCAACCGGCCGAGCATGCCCGATGACCTGAGGGTGCAGATCGACCTGTTACATGCCTGCGTCAAGGCGTTGAGCTACCCGCTGCTGTGCGTGGAAGGGGTCGAGGCCGACGACGTGATCGGCACCCTGGCGCGCAGCAGTGCGGCGGCGCAGCGGCCGGTGATCATCTCTACCGGCGACAAAGACATGGCTCAATTGGTCGATGGGCACGTTACGCTGGTCAATACCATGACCGGTAGCGTGCTGGATGTCGCTGGCGTAAAAGAGAAATTCGGCGTCGGTCCTGAACACATCATCGACTACCTGGCGCTGATGGGCGACAAGGTCGATAACATCCCCGGTGTCCCGGGGGTCGGCGAAAAGACCGCCACCGGCCTGCTGGTCGGTATCGGTGGCGGTCTGGCCGAGCTGTACGCCAACCTCGATGCCGTGGCTGCGTTGCCGATTCGCGGCGCCAAGACCCTGGGCGCCAAGCTTGCAGAGCACAAGGCCATGGCCTTGCTGTCTTACGAACTGGCGACCATCAAGTGCGATGTGCCGCTGGACGTCAGCCTCGATGAGCTGGTCATCGGCGAGCCGGACCACGAAAAGCTGATCGAGCTGTACACCGAGCTGGAGTTCAAGAGCTGGATCGGCGAGGTCGAGCGCGGTGCACGGCGTGCCGGCCAGCAAGCGGCACAACCCGCCGTTGCGCCGCCGCCCGCCGCTCCCGCCGCCCCGGCGGCCTATGAAACCATTCTGGAGCAGGCTCGTTTCGATGCCTGGCTGGAAAAGCTCAACAGTGCCGAACTGATTGCCTTCGACACCGAAACCACCGGGCTGGACGCGCAGAAGGCGCAACTGGTCGGCTTGTCTTTCGCGGTCAAGGCCGGTGAAGCGGCCTATATTCCGCTGACCCACTCGTATATGGGCGTGCCCGAGCAACTGGACCGCGACACGGTGCTGCTGGCGCTCAAGCCACTGCTCGAAGACCCGAACAAGGCCAAGGTCGGGCAAAACGCCAAGTACGACATCAACATCCTCGCCAACTGCGCCATCGGCGGTGACCCGGCCAACGGCATTACCGTACGCGGCGTGGCGTTTGACACCCTGCTTGAATCCTACGTGCTCAACTCGGTGACCTCGCATGACATGGACAGCCTGGCTGCCCGGCACCTGGGCGTGCAGACCATCCGTTTTGAAGACATCGCCGGCAAGGGCAAGAAGCAGCTGACCTTTGACCAGATCCCGCTGGAACAGGCCGGGCCTTATGCGGCCGAGGATGCTGACATTACCCTGCGCCTGCATCAGGTGCTGATTGAAAAGCTCAAGGCCGAGGCGGGGCTGGTCAGCGTCCTGAGCGACATCGAGATGCCGCTGGTGCCGGTGCTGGCCCAGGTGGAACGCAACGGCGCGAGGGTTGATGCGGCGCTGCTGGGCGTCCAGAGCATCGAGTTGGGCGACAAGATGGCTGAGCTGGAGCAGCAGGCGTACGTGCTGGCCGGCGAATCGTTCAATCTGGGCTCGCCTGGGCAACTGGGCAAGATCCTTTACGAAAAGCTGGAACTGCCCGTGCGCGGTAAAACCCCGACCGGTAAGCCATCGACGGCAGTCGAGGTCTTGGAGAAGCTGGCCGAAGAAGGTCATGAACTGCCAAAGCTGCTGCAGGACTACCGCACGATCAGCAAGCTCAAAAGCACCTACACCGACACCTTGCCTGGCCAGATCAACCCGCGTACCGGGCGCGTGCACACCTCCTACAACCAGGCCGGCGCCGCCACCGGGCGCTTTTCGTCCAGCGAGCCGAACCTGCAGAACATCCCGGTGCGCACCGCTGAAGGCCGCCGTATTCGCCAGGCGTTCGTGGCCTCAAAGGGCTACAAACTGCTGGCGGCGGACTATTCGCAGATCGAGCTGCGCATCATGGCCCACCTGGCCAAGGATGAAGGCCTGCTGCATGCCTTTCAAAATGGCCTGGATGTGCACCGGGCAACCGCTGCCGAGGTATTTGGTGTCGAGCTGGCCGAGGTCAGCAACGACCAGCGCCGCAGCGCCAAGGCGATCAACTTCGGCCTGATCTACGGCATGGGCGCCCAAGGGCTGGCACGCCAGATCGGCGTCGATGGCAAGCAGGCCAAGGCCTATATCGACCGCTATTTTGCCCGCTACCCCGGCGTGCGTGACTACATGGAGCGTACCCGCGAGCAGGCCGCCGAGAAAGGCTATGTCGAGACCCTGTTCGGTCGTCGCCTGTACCTGCCGGAAATTCTTTCCAGCAACCAGCAACAGCGCGCTGGCGCCGAACGCACGGCCATCAACGCGCCGATGCAGGGCACTGCTGCCGACATCATCAAGAAAGCCATGGTGGCGGTGAGCAACTGGCTGGATCAATCAGGGCTGGATGCCCGGGTCATCCTGCAGGTCCACGACGAACTGGTGCTCGAAGTGCGTGAGGATCTGGTCGAGCAGATCCGCGCCGAGATTGGCGATCACATGAGCACCGCCGCAACGCTGGATGTGCCGCTGGTAGTGGATGTCGGCGTGGGCAACAACTGGGACGAGGCGCACTGATTCGTGCCTTTCGCTGCTAAAGCAGCTCCTGCGGTGCCCTCGGATGCCTGTAGGAGCGGCTTTAGCCGCGAACGGCGTTCACCGCCGCCAACATGAACATTTGTTCACGCCAGGAACTTAATCGGCCAACACCGGGTCAGAGTTCACGATTGGCTCGCAAGGCCAGTCATGCTCCTATGTTGTGTTAAGTGTTGGCAGATATCCGGAACCCACCCTGAGGGGTCCGGACCTTGAACCCCGAACTTCCCCCTCCCCATATGAAGTCCGGGGTTTTTTTTGCCTGTAAAACGGCCGCGCCGACTGGCGCAGCGTTTCAGGCCTGCGCGGCAGGCTCTTTGTCGGCCAGTTCCATCCAGCCGGCCAGCACGCGGTAGGCTTCTTCCAGGCCCTGGCGTTTGGGCGCCGAGAACAGCTGGATGGTTACGTCATTGCCCCAACTCTTGCGAATCTGTGCCTGAACCTTGAGCAAGGTGCCTTTTGCCGCGCCGTGGGTCAGCTTGTCGGCTTTGGTCAGCAGGATATGCATCGGCATGCCGCTGGCCACCGTCCAGTCGAGCATCATGATGTCGAAGTCGGTCATTGGATGGCGCACGTCCATCAGCAGTATCACGCCCTTGAGGCTCTCGCGGCTGCCCAGGTAGGCTTCCAGGTGGCGCTGCCAGTGCTGCTTGAGCGGGATCGGCACCTTGGCGTAACCGTAACCGGGCAGGTCGACCAGCCGCCGGTCATCGTCCAGGCGGAAGAAGTTCAGCAACTGGGTGCGCCCCGGCGTCTTGGAGGTACGCGCCAGGTTGGCGTGGGTCAGGGTATTCAGGGCGCTGGACTTGCCTGCGTTGGAGCGGCCGGCGAACGCGACTTCGAAGCCCGCATCATCAGGGCACTGATCGACCTTGGCGGCGCTGAGCATGAACTTGGCCTGTTGGCAGAGGCCGAGGATGGGGTTCTTGAGTTGCATGTGATTTCCGGTAAAAGCCCTGCTGCAAGGGGTGCGGCAAGAGGTGTCGTTTCCAGTCGTGCGGCATGGAGTATATAATGCCGCAAACTTTGTGTGGATTTCGCCTGGCTCAGGTGAATGAGCACTTGGAGGGCGTTTATAAAATAGGCGAATGAAGGCAAGACAAAGCGAAATCGGGCGAAAAAGCGCAGTGTACATAAGTACATAAGCATTTTGAGGTCGATTTCAACGCAGTATTGCCGAGTGCAGCCATTTTGTAGACGCCCTCTTAAAGCGAGAAAAGGATCTGGTCGGCGTACTAACCGTCGCCGGCTGTTTGCAGGATCCGATGCGCATTAGAACGCAGTCCGCTTTCAACCTGAAAGGTTTTTGCTGAATAACCGGACGTAACGGTTGTTTCAGTGGCCATTCAAATCGTTGCCGTCGCGTGGAAATGTGCAAGCACCGCAGTTGTCGGGGTCGCCAACCTTCATCCGCTGGAGGGGCGAGCCGGTCGCTGCCTGACGTTTCACCTATAGCCCGATCTGGATGACCTGATGAACACATTGCTCGTGAGTCTGCTACTGACCCTGGGGGTCTGCGCAGGGGCGCAGGCCGCCGACCTGGCCGGCAACGCTGCCGCCGGACAAGGCAAAGCGCTGGTGTGTGGCGCCTGCCATGGCCCGGATGGCAACAGCCCGATAGGCAACTTTCCCAAACTCGCCGGCCAGGGCGAGCGCTACCTGCTCAAGCAATTGCAGGAGATCAAGGGCGGCAAGCGCACGGTGCCGGAAATGACCGGCCTGCTGGTGCCCCTCAATGATCAGGACCTGGCCGATCTTGCCGCCTGGTACGCCAGCCAGAAAGGCAGTGTCGGTGCCGCCAACCCGGCGTTGGTCGCTCGCGGTGAAGCCTTGTTCCGTGGCGGCAAACTCGAAGACGGCATGCCGGCCTGCATCGGTTGTCATTCTCCTGACGGCGCCGGCAACGCCCCGGCCGGATACCCTCGCCTGAGCGGTCAGCATGCCGACTACATCAAGAAACAACTGACCGCCTTTCGCGAAGAAGAGCGGGTCAACGATGGCGACAGCATGGTCATGCGCTCAATCGCCGCAAAACTCAGTAACAAAGACATCGAGGCGCTGGCCCAGTATATTCAGGGCCTGCATTAAGCCGTCTGATCTTTACCGGGAGGGGGCAAGCGCTGCCCTCTCCTGCCCCGCCCAACACAGTGGCCGGCCATCAGCGCCGTTCGACTGATCGGTTGTTAATCCTGAGCTAACCTTTCCCGTTATCACCGACGTTACACTCGTTGCTGCGGCGGCAGGCACCCTCGAACTGTTCCGAGGGACGGTTGCCGTATTGAAAATTGACTCGGAATGCTCATTTACAAGCAGTAGACTCCGCTTTTCCGTGCTCGATCATCATGTATTGATGATTCAGGCTGAAACGGACGAACCGCTGCCGCGACGAGCGGTCGAAACAGACATCGCCGCGAGCGACCCTCATGACCCCAGGAGTAATGCATGCGTAACCTGATTCTCAGCGCCGCTCTGGTAGCCGCCAGTGTGTTCGGCATGACCGCACAGGCCGCCCAGCCGATCGAGGCAGGCAAACAATATGTCGAACTGAGCAGTCCGGTGGCTGTGTCGGAGCCTGGCAAGATCGAAGTCGTTGAGCTGTTCTGGTACGGTTGCCCGCATTGCTATGCATTCGAACCGACCATCAACCCATGGGCTGACAAGCTGCCCGCCGACGTGCATTTCGTGCGCATTCCGGCACTGTTCGGCGGCCCTTGGGATGCCCATGGCCAACTGTTCATCACCCTGGAAGAAATGGGCGTCGAGCACAAGGTTCACGCGGCCATCTTCGATGCCATCCAGAACAAGCGCCAGCGCTTGACCGACCCTGAAGACATGGCTGAATTCCTGGCCACCCAAGGCGTCGACAAAGACAAGTTCCTCAGCACCTTCAAGTCGTTCGCCGTCAAAGGCAAGATCGCCAAGTACAAAGAGTTGGCCAAGCAGTATCAGGTCACTGGCGTACCGACCATGGTCGTCAATGGCAAATACCGCTTTGACCTGGGTACTTCCGGTGGCCCGGAAGCCACGTTGCAGGTCGCCGACCAGCTGATCGCCAAAGAGCGCGCAGCTGCCAAGGCCGGCCAGTAAGCCCGCCGCCATGCGCCGCTGGGGCAAGGGTAACGAGCGTGTCGCCGGCCTGCGTGACCCGCAGGTCAATGAACATCACCTCAGTGCCAGCGGCCTGCCGGACAACGGTCGTCTGCGGCTGTTGAGCTTCAATATCCAGGTGGGTATCAACACCCAGCGCTATCACCATTACCTGACCCGCAGTTGGCAGCATGTGCTGCCGCACTTCGGCCGGGCCGGTAACCTGCAAAAAATCGGTGCGCTGATCGGTGATTTCGACCTGGTGGCGTTGCAGGAAGCCGATGGCGGCAGTCTGCGCTCCGGCTACATCAACCAGGTCGAGCATCTGGCACAACTGGGGGCTTTTCCCTACTGGTATCAGCAGCTCAATCGCAACCTGGGGCGCCTGGCCCAGCACAGCAACGGGGTGCTCAGCCGTCTCAAGCCTGGCTCGATCGAGGACCATCCGTTGCCCGGCCCGGCCGGGCGCGGGGCGATTCTGATGCGTTTCGGCGAAGGTGACGACGCGCTGGTGGTGGTGATGATGCACCTGGCGCTCGGTGCCCGCACCCGCACCCGGCAACTGGCCTATATCCGCGAACTGATCGGCAATTATCGCCATCAGGTGCTGATGGGCGACATGAACACCCACGCCACCGACCTGCTTGAGCACTCGCCGTTGCGCGATCTGGGTCTGTTGGCGCCGCAAATCGAAGCAACGTTTCCCAGCTGGCGCCCGCAGCGCTGCCTGGATCACATTCTGCTGAGCCCGACCCTGACCCTGGAACGGGTTCAGGTGCTGGCCCAGCCCATTTCCGATCATCTGCCCGTGGCGGTAGAGATCCGTCTGCCAGCGTCGCTGTGCGGGGACTCCTTACCTGTTCCTAGCGGAATCTGACAGTGAATCCCGTACATGAGTGACGACGCCGAGCGTTGGAAAGAGAAGTACCTCAAGGGCATCGAGCAGCAGGACCGTCTGGAGAAGCGCTGGCAGGCCCGTCTCGACCTGTTGCGCCGTGGTCTGGTGCGCAGCAGCCTGGCGGCTGAGGGTACGGACCGGGCGGTCGACGAATGCATGAAGGAAATGCGCGAAATCGTCCGCAAGGATGACATGGACGCCGGGCTGGCCGGGTTGATCCCGCGTCTGGAAAAGGCCGTGCTCGACTCCGAGCAGCGCCGTGAAGTGCGGGTCGGGCAGATCGGTGATGCGCTGAACGCGCTGGTCGCCCAGTTGCAGAGCCTGCCGCTGCCACGCGAGGTGCGCAAGCCGCTCAAGCGCTTCGCCAAAAACCTCGATGATCGAGCCACCCAGGCCCGTGAGCTGCCGCTGCTGCTCAGCGAACTCAGCGGTTTGCAAGGCAAGGCACTCGACGCCATTGAGCGACCTGACGAGGGTCACCGGCCCGGCTTGCTTGAGCGCCTGTTCGGTTCGCGCGATGAAACCCATGACCCGCAACCTGGCGAGCCTGCCGCCGCCGCTGTTGCGGCGCCGTCTGCAGCGGCCCGGCCCGGTGAACCGGTTGCCGACGACGATGACGCTGCCGAGGTCGAGGAACAACCGCGTCCTGCTGCGCCGCAGGAACCTGTTGCCGTTCACCCTGAGCCAACCAAGCCGGTCAGTTCTGCACCAGCAGGAGCGCCTGCCGCCCATTCGGTCTCTGCCGAACCGGCTGTCGTTGAACCTGCTCCTCAGAACACCATTGAGCCTGCGCCCCTGGCTGAAGTCGCCCCGGCGCCCGAAGCGCCGAGCGCTGCGCCGGTTGTAGAGCCTGTGCCGGCGCTGGCTTCAGGCGAAATCAAAGCCGAGCCGCAGACCCCGGCCAGCGCCCCGCCGTTGAACGGGCTAGGACAGGTTGATGCGTTGCTGGCCCCGGTACCGACGGTGCCGTTCCAGCAATTGCCGCAGGCCGCTGCGGATACGCCAAAAGCCCTCGAAGCCGAGCGTGAGGCCGACGAGCCCGAAGAAGCTGCCGAGGAGCAAGCGGCGGACGGCGAATACGGCTTGCCGTCCTCACCGGAGCCCAGTTACAGCTCGGTGGCCGCACACATCGAAGAGACCCTGCTGGGCCTGCTTGAAGACCTCAACCTGCCCGAAATCCACCGGCCACATGCCGAGTCGATGCGCCATCGCCTCGAACATGGGTTGAACTGGTACGAACTGCTACCGATTCTCGATGATCTTGCAATCTTGATGCTGGCTGTCAGCGACAGTGGTCAGCACGAATTCGAAACCTACCTCAAGCAGCTCAATCAGCGTCTTGAGTCGTTCCAGAGTGGCTTGCAGGCGGTCAACGAGGGGTATCAGGAAAGCCATTGTTCGGCGCGGGATTTCGACAGCCAGTTACGCGAACAGGTCGACGATCTGCAAAGCAGCGTGCAGGAGGCATCGGACCTGATCAGCCTCAAGCGGGTGCTGGAAAGCCGCCTCGAAGGCATGCTCGGCGCCATGGATGACTATCAGCGCAAGCGCGACGAGCGCGAGCGTGAAGTCGCCGAAAGCCTGCAAAGCCTGGCTGGCCGGGTGGCGAGCATGGAGCAGGAAGCGCTGGGCGTGCGTGCCAATCTGGAAGAGCAACGGCGCAAGGCGCTGCTCGACCCGCTGACCGGCCTGCCCAACCGGGCGGCGTGGGGCGAGCGTCTGGAGCGGGAAATCGCCCGTTGGCAGCAGAACCGCGATAGCCTGCTGATCGGTATTCTGGATCTGGATCACTTCAAGCGCATCAATGACGGCTATGGTCATCTGGCCGGCGACAAGGTGCTCAAGATCGTCGCCAAGGAACTGCACCGGCGCCTGCGCACCACCGATTTCCTCGCCCGCTTTGGCGGTGAGGAGTTTGTCTTGCTGATGCCGGCCACTGAGCTGCAAACCGGGCTGTTGATGCTCGATGAGCTGCGTGCGGCGGTGGAGCGCTGCCCGTTCCACTTCAAGGGCGAGCCGGTGACTATCACGGTGTCGATTGGGGTGACCGATCTGCGCGCTGCTGAACGCAGCGACACCGCCCTCAAGCGCGCTGACCAGGCGTTGTATCGGGCCAAGGAAAGCGGCCGCAACCGGGTCGAACAAGGGTGAGCGGCTCACCTGGCGGGCGGTTTTCAATCATCGGGCGATCTGCGCCCGTTCCGTTATGATTTTTAAATAGTTGGATGTCATGAAGCTGTTTTTCGCTGTTGTATCCCTTCTGGTTCTCAGTGCCTGCGCTAGCGGCCCGCGGCTGGACACCAGCCACCCCTCGAAGAATTTCGATAACCGTATCCAGTACGTCATCCTGCACTACACCTCGGCGACTCAGGAGCGCTCGCTGCAACTGCTGACCAGCGGCCAGGTCAGCAGCCACTACCTGATTGGCGACGATAGCCGGGCCACCACATTCAAACTGGTCGATGAGAATGCCCGCGCCTGGCACGCCGGCGACAGCCAGTGGGACGGACGCACCTGGCTCAACTCCTCGTCGATCGGCATTGAGATCGTCAACCCCGGTTTCACCGAAGGCCCGAACGGGCGGCTGTGGTACCCCTACAGTGAAGCGCAGATCCAGTCGCTGATTGTCTTGCTCAAGGATATCGTCAAGCGCAACGGCATCGAGCCAAAGCACATCATTGGCCACAGCGATATTGCGCCGATGCGTAAGCTCGACCCGGGACCGTTGTTCCCTTGGAAGCGTCTGGCCCAGGAAGGCTTGGGTATCTGGCCTGACGAGCGTCTGGTCGCCAGCCAGCAGGCACTGTTTGCCGTGCGCCTGCCAGACATCCTGTGGTTCCAGCAGCAGTTGGCCAGGGTCGGCTACAGCACCCCGCAGACCGGCGTGCTGGATACCGAAACCCGCAATGTACTGGCCGCCTTCCAGATGCGCTTTCGCCCGCAACGCTTCGACGGCGAACCGGATGCGCAGAGTGCGGCGATGTTGCAGGTGCTCAACAGCATGCGCTGAAGCACCGCCCCGTAGGACCGGCCGGGCGGCACCCGGCTGGCGGTCAGAACGGCAAGGCCATATAGAACTGGGTGCCCTGGCCCGGCCGTGAATACACGCCCATGCGTCCGCCATGCAACTGGACGATTTCCTTGCACAGGGCCAGCCCCAGGCCCGCGCCGCCCTTCTTGCGGCCGACCTGAACGAACGGCTCGAAGATCCGCGCCTGATTGCCGTACGCAATGCCTTCGCCACTGTCTTCGACACTGATGATCGCCCGTTCACCATGACGCCGGGCCTGCAAGCGGATCAGGCCGTTTTCCGGGGTGTGGCGCAAGGCGTTGTCCAGCAGGTTGTCCAGTACCCGTTCCAGTTGTGACTGGTCGGCGTGCAGGCGCGGGATATTTTCTTGCAGGTCGAGCTGGAGAATGATGTTCTGTTGCTGGGCGCGATCAATAAAGCGCTGGCGCGCCTCTTCGAGCAAGTCATCGATGGCGCACGGCGCCAGCTTGAGTTTCTGCAGGCCGCTTTGGTAGCGGGAGAAGTTCAGCAGGTCGTTGATCAGTTGCATCAGGCGCTGCATCTCTTCCTTGACCGTATTGAACAGGTCGGCTTCGCGGCTTTCTTCGGCGAAATGCACCCGTTCTTGCAAAAGACCGAAGGCCATGTGCATGCCGGTGACCGGGGTGCGCAGTTCGTGGGAGGCGCGCAGCACGAACTCGCTGCGCACCCGCTCGAAGGCGCGCTGCTCGGTCACATCATGCAGGACCATCACCGCGCCGAGAATGTGCCCGGCGCTATGGCTGACCGGGGTCAGGCTGTAGGTCAGCAGCCGTGATTCGCCGTCGATCTCGATGCACAGATCTTCCGGGGCGCGCTCCAGCGTGCCGCCGCGCAGGTTGAGGAGAATTTCTTCGTCCAGCTCCGGACGGGCCAGCGCTTCGCCGGGGCGTTGACCGAGGCGGCTTTCGTCCCAGCCAAGCTGGCGCTGGGCGACCGGATTGAGGTGCTCAAGCTGGCCCTGGCGGTCGATCATCAACAGGCCGTCGTCAATGCTGTCGAGCACCGCTTGCAGGCGTTGCTGGCCAGCCAGCAGTTCGTCGATATTGGTGGCCTGGTGTTTGCGCAGCGCCTCGGCCATCAGGCCGAAGCGACGGGTCAGCAGGTTCATCTCCGCTGCCGGCGAAATAGGCAGGGTGACGTCAAAATCGCCCTGGCCGATCTTGTCGGCGGCCTTGGCCAGGGCTTCGATCGGTGCACCAAAGCGGCGGGCGATGCCATGCGCAGTGACAAACCCGATGCACAGCACGGCCAGAGCGACCAGGCTGAGCAGCCCGGCGATCCAGTACGCGCGCTCGCGTGAATCACGCTCGGCGGCGTTGATGTTGTCCAGGGCGCTGCGATAGGCGCCCAGCAAGTCATTGCGCAGGTTGTTGAAGCTGGTACTCAGCTCAGGGTTCTTGCGGATGCTCAGGCCGCCCTCGCTGTTGTTGCGGTAGGCCTGGATGAATTGCTGATAGAACTGCTGGGTCTGTTCAAAACCGTGGGTGCCGGTTCTCAGCCGCTCGTGCTCGACACCTTGGGCCAGCAACCCTTCGAACTGGGTCTGGAGCGTCGCCAGTGCCTGCGGGTTGGGTTCGGAGTCGAGCATCATGACCAACTGATCGCCCAGGTTCTGACGCAGCTTGAGGCCCAGATCCAGAGTCACGAAGTTGTGCTGGATCATCGACTCCTGAGTCCGTGCCATCTGCATGACACTGACCAGACCCAGAACCAGCCCGAGCAGGGCCACTGTGATCAGGGCCGAGATACTCAGAAACAGGCGTGTGCGCAATTTCATTGCCAACTTCATGTGACACCAATTACTGACTTACAGGTTGTACTGCTTGCGTTTGCGATACAGCGTCGAGGCATCGATACCCAGCGTCTTGGCCGCCTGGTCCAGTGTGTCACTGGTCGCCAGTACCGCGCCGATGTGGGCCTTTTCCAGTTCATCGAGGCTCATCGCGGCGCCGACCCGTGGTGCATTGCTGACCGGCTGCTCGCCCATGCCCAGGTGGGTGACTTCAACACGCTCCTGCGGGCAGATGATGCTGGCGCGCTCGATCACGTTGCGCAGCTCGCGGATATTGCCGGGCCAGCGGTAGTTGAGCAGCGCACTGCGTGCTTCTTCGCTGAAGCCCCGTGCCGGGCGGGCGTATTCCTTGACGAAGCGCGCCAGAAAGCGGTCGGCCAGGGTCAGGATGTCTTCGCCACGCTCACGCAGGGCCGGCAAGGTCAGGGTTATGACGTTCAGGCGGTACAGCAGGTCTTCACGAAATTTGCCGCTGCGCACCATGTCTTCGAGATTGAGATTGGTGGCCGCCAGAATTCGTACATCGGCGCGGCGGGTGACCGGGTCGCCGACCCGCTCGTATTCCTTGTCTTGAATGAAGCGCAACAGCTTGGGTTGCAAGGTCAGCGGGAAATCACCGATCTCGTCGAGGAACAAGGTGCCGCCGTCGGCCTGGTTGACCCGCCCCAGTGTGCTTTCACTGGCGCCGGTGAACGCCCCGCGGCTATGACCGAACAGCTCGCTTTCCATCAGTTCTGCGGTCAGCGACGGGCAGTTGATGGTCACGCAGGACTTTTTGGCGCGCTTGCTCCAGCCGTGAATGGCCCGGGCCAGCTCGCCTTTACCGGTGCCCGACTCACCCAGGATCAGGATGTTGGCATCGGTGACCGCCACCTGCCGCGCCGTTTCCAGAATGCCCATCATCACCGGGCTGTGCGAGTCCAGGCCGTCTTTGGGCTTGCGGATCTCGCCTTCCAGTGCCTCCAGGCGAGCCGACAGTTGACGCACCTCAAGCTGCTTGGCGGTGGCCAGGCGCAATTGGTCGGGGCTGCACGGTTTGACCAGATAATCGGCCGCGCCGGCGCGAATCGCGTCCACGGCGGTGTCGACGGCAGAGTGCGCGGTGACGATCACGACACGCATCCATGGCGCCTGCACGCGCATCTGTGCCAATACATCCAGCCCGTTGTCTTCGCCCAACCGTAAATCCAGGAAACACAAATCAAAGACCTGGCGCTGCATCAGGGCATCGGCCTGTGCCGCGCTGTTGGCCGTGGCTACGCTGTAGCCCTCGTCTTCCAGGCAATACCGGAAGGTGCGAAGGATCGCGGACTCGTCGTCCACAAGCAGAATACGGCCCTGATTCTCAGTGGCTGCTTCCATTTTTCCTACGCTCCTAAGTGAATAGTCTTGGTTAGTCTCGGAATCATCGGGCAAGTTGCATGGTCAATTCTGATTGATTATGCGGCAAGCATGGTAGCTATCTGCTTCGGCCTTGGCTAACTGGCGGATTTGGCTGTCCTGCTGTCGTGAAAACCGCCTGGTAGCAGCATTAACCCGAGCCAGGCGGCCTGACAGACCTGCAAAGGAGAACGTCATGCATCCGCTGAAGAACATCGTCCTGGCCACCGCGACACTCGCCGTGCTGGGTGCCCATCCACTGCTGGCCAGCGCTGCCCAGGGCGAAACCGGCCCGTTGATCGAGGCGCGCCAGGAGGGCTCGATCTGGACCGCTTTTGCCTTGAACCGGCACTTGAGTGCGTTCGATATCAAGGTGGCGGTCGAAAAAGGCACCGCCCGGTTGTCTGGCAAGGTCGAGAATGAAGTCGAGCGGGAGCTGGCCGAACGGATCGCACTGGATGTCGAAGGCATCGACAAGGTCGATAACCAGTTGCAGATCGACCCGGCGGTGGCTACCGAGGCGGATGCCCGCAATGGCCTGGCCCAGCGTTTCGAAGACGCCACACTGGTGGCCACGATCAAATCCAAGCTGTTGTGGAGCAACGTCACCCAAGGGCTGGAAATCGACGTGACCAGTGATCAGGGGGTGGTCACGCTCAAGGGCCGGGCGCAAAGCCCTGAAGCCAAAGAGCTGGCCGGCAATCTGGCGACCAATACCGATGGCGTGGCCAGTGTAAATAACCTGATCAGCATCAGTGCCGCTGACTCGATTGCCGCCAAGACCCAGCCACAGGCGCTCAGTACCACCGAGCAGATGAGTGACGCCTGGGTTACCAGCAAGGTCAAGTCCAGCCTTATCTACAGCCGCAACATCGACGGCCTGGGTATCAAGGTCGATACCAGGGAGGGCGTGGTGACACTCAATGGCATGGTGGCCAACTTTGCGGAAAAGGAGCTGGCGGTTGAGATCGCTCGCAATATCCGTGGGGTGAAGGGCGTCAATGCCGACGCCTTGAAAGTCATGGCGCGCAGTACTGGCTGACCACAACACGTATGTGGCATTCGTGCAGAACGCACGATGCCACAGCGTCGATCGTGCAGCTTGCGCGCCACAGAGAATTTTGTATGTTTTTAAGTTATTGATTTATAAGCATTTATTTTTGATTTAAAGCTGGCATGCGGTCTGCAATATCCCTATCGACAAAGGCCGGAACATCCGGTCGACAAGAACGGTAGAGGGATTGAGCACATGAACAGCCAGCGTCTTGCCCAATTGCGTATTTCGCCCCTGCGGGTACAGCAAGGTCTTTTCGCCAGCCTGGTGCTCCTGCTGGTGTTGCTTGCCACCCAACAGTGGCAACTGCATGAGCAAAATCGTGAAGCGGCTGCGCTGCGTCAGTCGCTGATTTCCCAAAGCCTCTCGCTGAGCCAGGCACGTACATCGGTCTCGACCGTGGACAGCCAGGGTTGGGCGCGCGCTCCGGTGCAGGTCGATCGTGTTGTTTCTCAGGACAGTCTGGCGCGCCTGCCTCAACAGTCGCGTTGGGTCTTCTGACCTGATCGGATTCCCACAGTAGTAAGGAGTATCACTATGTTGAGCTGGGCTATTACATTCTTGATCATCGCTATCGTTGCAGCCGTACTGGGCTTCGGTGGTATTGCGGGTACGGCAACCGGTATCGCGAAGATTCTGTTCATCGTGTTCCTGGTCATGTTCGTGGTGTCGTTCTTCTTCGGCCGTCGCGGTAGAGGCTGACATGCGTAACCTGACTCATCTGCTGGCCGCCGCCCTGTTAATGGGCGGTAGCGCCGCCACCCTGGCCGCCAACGATGGTCAGGTGCGTGTTAACGAATTGCTGAGCAGTTCCTCCGATTACCGCCAGGCCTGGACCCAGGCCGTGCAAAAAGAGGAACGCTTGCCTGAGTGGGTCATGAACCTGTCAGGCGTTGCCGAGCCAATGACCGCCACCACCCAGGACGGTGATCCCTATCGGGTGGGGGTGCTGTGCGAGACTGCCGAGAGCTGCCGCAGCCAGCGTCTGATCGTGGCTGGCAGCCTGGACGGCAAAGACATCTACGCCCTGCTGGTTACGGTGCCGGCTGGCTTGCCGAGCGACAAGTCGCCAAAAAGCCACGCCACCCAACGCTATCTGGGTAATCCCGATAAGGGAATGAAGACGCTGCTTGAGGAACAACTGCTCAAGGATCCGAACTGGTACTGACTGAATGGGTGGTAAAGCCGCTTACGGTCAAACCGTTTCATTATCAACGCTGCACGGCTTCCTGGAGGAAGTACGTGCATGACCAGGGGGCCGGGATGCACTGATTGATCGGATCGGTGCGACCTAGGGGTACAGGGAGTACCTCCGCTGAGGGCCGGGTCAGGTGAAGCCGCCATGCCGTTTTCGACGATACGCAGACGTCGAAACCCGCATGGCGCTTTTTATTTGTGCTTGCGTCAAACCTGAAGAGTTCCGCCGTACATCCGTAAACTGCTGCAGAAAATGTCCTCAAATCTTTTCAGGTTGTGTCATGCGACATTTTTTCCTATTGCCAGGCTGAAAGCACCGGCCCAGCAACCTCCAGGCCATTTTCCCAGCGTCATTAACAGCATTTAACAGGGCATTTCTGCCGTTACCATATGCCGATTCTGCATGACTTAGGCGGTTATGGCATTAGACGTGCCTTTGCCCCGTCTGAATAGTTGCGCCTTTTTTTTCGCTTGCTTTGAGCCCGGATGCTCTTTCGCGGTGACTTTCTGTGGACAGTGCGGGGCTTTCTTCCACGACTTCGGTCTGCCGCGGATGAGGCAGGGCGGGCACGCGGTTCCCAAGCTGATCCAAGCCACTTCGCACAAAGGTAATGACATGAAGAAGGCAAAACTGAGTCTGGCATGGCAGATTCTGATCGGTCTGGTTCTGGGTATCGCCATCGGCGCGCTGCTCAACCACTTCAGTGCCGAGAAGGCCTGGTGGATCAGCAACGTCCTGCAACCGGCAGGTGACATCTTCATTCGCCTGATCAAGATGATCGTGGTGCCCATCGTCGTGGCCTCGCTGATCGTCGGGATTGCCGGTGTGGGCGATGCCAAGAAGCTCGGCAGCATTGGCCTGAAGACCATTATCTACTTCGAGATCGTGACCACGGTCGCCATCGTTGTGGGCCTGGTGCTGGCCAACCTGTTCCAGCCTGGAGCCGGCATCGACATGAGCTCGCTCGGCACGGTGGACATCTCCAAGTACAAGACCACCGCCGCCGAGGTGCAGCATGACCATGCGTTCATTGCCACCATCCTCAACCTGATTCCGTCCAACATCTTCGCCTCCATTGCCCGTGGCGACATGCTGCCGATCATCTTCTTCTCGGTGATGTTCGGCATGGGCCTGGCCAGCCTGCAAAACGAAGTGCGCGAGCCGCTGGTGAAGATGTTCCAGGGCGTCTCGGAAACCATGTTCAAGGTCACCCACATGATCATGGCCTACGCGCCGATCGGTGTGTTTGCCCTGATCGCGGTCACCGTGGCCAATTTCGGTTTCGCCTCGCTGCTGCCGCTGGCCAAGCTGGTGATCCTGGTTTACGTCGCCATCGCCTTCTTTGCTTTCGTGGTGCTGGGCCTGATCGCCCGCATGTTCGGCTTCTCGATCATGAAGATCATCCGCATCTTCAAGGATGAGCTGATCCTGGCCTACTCCACCGCCAGCTCCGAGACCGCCCTGCCGCGGGTAATCAGCAAGATGGAAGCCTACGGTGCGCCGAAAGCCATCTGCAGCTTCGTGGTCCCGACCGGTTACTCGTTCAACCTCGACGGTTCGACCCTGTACCAGAGCATCGCGGCGATCTTTATTGCCCAGCTGTACGGTATTGACCTGTCGCTCGGCCAACAGCTGATGCTGGTCCTGACCCTGATGGTCACCTCCAAAGGTATCGCCGGTGTGCCGGGCGTGTCGTTCGTGGTCCTGTTGGCGACCCTGGGCAGTGTCGGTATTCCGCTGGAAGGTCTGGCATTCATCGCCGGTGTCGACCGCATCATGGACATGGCACGTACCGCCCTGAACGTGATCGGCAACGCCCTGGCGGTACTGGTCATCGCCCGTTGGGAAGGCATGTACGACGATGCCAAAGGCAAGGCCTACTGGGAGTCGCTGCCACACTGGCGCAGCAAAGAACCCGTACCGGTCGGCAAGCCTGCGGCTGAGTAGGACCGGCTTTAGCCGGGAAGCCTTTGCGGTCTTCCCGGTATTTCCGGTCTTCGCGGTCTTCGCGGCTAAAGCGGATCGCCGCCCGGCCGCTCCTACGGGGATCGCAATCGTCCCGTCAATTTCCCTCCGGCACACCTCCCCCGTTATCATCCCCGTCGTCTGAAGGGGGATGTATCCGATGCTCAATGGCCTGTGGCTTGGTTTTTTCGTCGTGGCGATGGTCGCCGCGCTGGCGCAATGGTTGATCGGCGGCAATGCCGGGATCTTTGCCAGCATGGTCGAGAGCATCTTTGCCATGGCCAAGCTGTCGGTGGAGGTCATGGTTCTGCTGTTCGGCACCCTCACCCTGTGGCTGGGCTTTCTGCGCATTGCCGAGAAGGCCGGGATCGTCGACTGGCTGGGCAAGGTGCTCAGCCCGCTGTTCACCCGGCTGATGCCGGAGGTGCCACCGGGCCATCCGGCGCTGGGCCTGATTACCCTCAACTTCGCCGCCAACGGTCTGGGGCTGGATAACGCCGCGACCCCGATCGGCCTCAAGGCCATGAAGGCACTGCAGGAACTCAACCCCAGCCAGACCACCGCCAGCAACGCGCAGATCCTGTTTCTGGTGCTCAACGCCTCGTCACTGACCCTGTTGCCGGTGACCATCTTCATGTACCGCGCCCAGCAAGGCGCACCTGACCCGACCCTGGTGTTTCTGCCAATCCTGCTGGCGACCAGTGTCTCGACCATTGTCGGGCTGCTGTCGGTGGCGTTCATGCAGCGCCTGCGTCTGTGGGACCCGGTGGTGCTGGCTTACCTGATTCCCGGTGCATTGCTGCTCGGTGGTTTCATGGCCTTTCT
This sequence comes from Pseudomonas sp. 21LCFQ010, assembly GCF_024129905.1. Taxonomy (NCBI): domain Bacteria; kingdom Pseudomonadati; phylum Pseudomonadota; class Gammaproteobacteria; order Pseudomonadales; family Pseudomonadaceae; genus Pseudomonas; species Pseudomonas sp. 21LCFQ010. The sequence continues at coordinate 119,463 of NZ_JAMYDZ010000006.1, forward strand.
CGGCACGCTGTCGGCTGCGGCGCTGGCCGGGCTGTCATCGATTCTCGGCAACCTCACGCTGTTCGGCCTGATCATGTTGTTTCTGGTGATCGGCGCGCTGCGCAAGGTCAAGGTGTATGAAGCCTTCGTCGAAGGGGCCAAGGAAGGTTTCGATGTGGCCAAAAACCTGCTGCCGTATCTGGTGGCGATGCTCTGTGCGGTGGGCGTATTGCGCGCCTCCGGCGCCCTGGACTTCGGCCTGGAAGGCATTCGCCACGTGGTCGAGTGGCTGGGCTGGGATACCCGTTTTGTCGACTCGCTGCCCACTGCGCTGGTCAAGCCGTTCTCCGGCAGCGCGGCGCGGGCGCTGTTGATCGAGACCATGCAGAACCAGGGCGTCGACAGCTTTGCTGCGCTGGCGGCAGCGACCATTCAGGGCAGCACCGAAACCACCTTCTATGTGCTGGCGGTGTACTTCGGCGCGGTCGGCATCCAGCGCGCCCGGCATGCCGTGGGTTGTGCGCTGCTGGCCGAGTTCTCGGGCGTGGTGGCAGCGATCATGGTTTGCTACTGGTTCTTTGGCGCCACCGCCAGCTAAGTATCAAGGCGTCGCAGCAGGTCCAGACTCTGATGACGGCTCCGGGGCCGGCTGTGATTCAGGCGTCGCGGCGGGCGGTTGCTCTGCTGCTGGCTCCGGTTCTGGCTCTGGCTCCGTTTGCGGTTCTGGCGCCGCAACACCGGGCTCGGATGCCGCAGGCGCCGCGTCGTCATCGCCACCGGGTTTGAGCTGGATGATCCGGCCTTTTGGCTGGGTCACGGTCGGTTGATCGGCGTCGGTCACTTCAAAACGCAGCACGCCGATCATCTGCCCGTCTTCGGTCAGCACCCGAACCTGCCAGCGGCCCGCCACCTCCTGCGGGAAATTGCGCTTGTGGGTCCAGGCGCGATAGCCCTCCTTGCGCCCGCCGTTGATATTCAGGGCAATGCGGTCCACTTCTTCACCGTTGCGCCGCCACACATGGTAAATGCGCTCTTGCAGGCCGCGTGGGGCATTGATTGCGGTGTAGGCATACAGGCCGTCACGGCGCAGTTGAGCGGCGCTGATCTGGCGGATGCTTTCACCCGGTGTGCGACTTTTGTTGTCGAACTCGGTGCTCACCGCCACTTCGGTCAGCCACAGCGTGGCCGGTGGCACCCAGGAGCGCAGCAGCCAGCCAGCGCTGCCCACGGCCAGGATCACGGTCACCAGCATCACCCCACTGCGCCAGGTGCGGATCGGAAAGCTCGATGCCAGGCTGGGAATCGACAGCACAATCGCGGTGCCGAGCGCCAGTTTGTAGCTCTCGGTGGTGGTCAGGTTGAGAATGATCGGCAGCGCGGTGAGCATCGCGGCGAACAGGGTCAGGGTATGCAAGGCCAGGAACAGCCAGCGGCGCGGTGCCAGCCAGCGGTAGTACAGCGGGTCGACGATGGAGATCAGCCCGGCCGCACCGAGCAGCGCCGTGAACAACGCCTGGCCGCTGTTCCAGGTGGTGGTGATGAAAAAGAACGGCAGGACGAAGAACAGGCTTTCCTGATGGATCAGCTGGGTGCCGTAACGCAGCAACCCTTGCGGAATTTCCTTGCCGAACTTTCGGTGCAACAACCCCACCACGCTGTTCTCGACCATCAGCCACAGCCAGCTGAGCATCATCACCACGGCGATCCAGCTGGCCAGCCCGGCCTGACGGTCGACCATGATGAAGCTGACGATCCCGGAGATGAATCCGCCCGCCGCAATGATGCCCGGATAGCGGCGCATCAGGTCGAGGATGCGGGTGACGAGGACATTCCAGTGGGGCATTGGGTTTCACTTCAGCAGGGGTGGAAAAAAGTCGCCAAGCATAGCAATGCAGTGCGCAGCGCTACAGCCGTTGCTGACGGCGATAACGCAGCCCGCCGACCAGCAGCAGGATCATCAGCACTCCGGCAGCCAGGACCAGCCAATACAGATCGTCGTAACTGAACAGCGGTTTCTCGATGCGGATGTAGCCCGGTTGTTCGAGTAACTGACGCAAGGCCCGGTTGGCGCCCTCCAGGGTGACCGCCTGAATGCGCTTGGCCGGGTCGGCAAAGCGGCCATTCTCGTAATCGTTGAGCGCGCCCCAGTAATAGTCGGCCAGCGCGCTGTTGCCTTGCACGGCCCAGGCCTGCCGGGCCACGGCGGCTTGTTTGAGGCGCTCGAAGGTTGCAGCTTGCAGGCCGTCACGCTGCAAGCGTTCAAGCAGTGCATGCAGGGTCTGTTCGGCTTGCAACAGGTCGCTGCGTTCGACATCGGCGTCCAGGCTCATCAGCCCGGTGTCGCTGAACACCTCGCGGCTGACCGAAGGGCCGTAGGACAACCCCTGTTGCAGGCGCAGTTCTGAGTACAGCGACCACTCCAGATAAGACCGGACCAGCTCCCAGGTTTCATCGTGTTGTTCATCCAGCAAGGGCTCGGGAAAGATCAGGTGCAGCCGGGCACTTTCGCCCAGTACCCCGCGGGTCAGTACCCGGCGTTGTTCAGCCACTTGTTTCGCGCTGTCCAGGGTCGGGTGTTCGGCAGGTTCGGTGGCGGCCAGGCGGCCATAGACCCGTTCCAGGTAGCCGGGCAGCAGCTTGTCCAGGTCACCGACCATGATCAGGGTCATGTTGTTGGGTGCGTACCAGGTCGCCAGGGCATCTTCGAGCTGCTCCAGGCTGACTGCCTCGACGTCCGGACTGTCGGCGCACTTCAGGCCCAGTTCGCTCGCCACCTGGCTGCTGGCGTTGCTGCCCGCGTCACGCCGGTCGAGCAGCCGTTGCAGGCGCGAGGCGTGGCCGCCGTCTTCATGGGCAACGATGCGCCTGACCGTGTCCAGGCGGCTCTGGGTCAGCTCGGTGTGGGTCAGCACCTGCATGAGCAGGTCGAGTACCTTGCGCTGGTTACGCGCCGGTGCCTCGATCACAAAGGTGGTGTCGGCGTTGCTGGTAAAGGCGTTCCACTCGCCACCGAGCGCCTGCATGCGCGACTCCAGACCGCCTTCGCCGCTGTCATCGATGCCGCTGAACATCAAGTGTTCGAGCAGGTGCGGCAGTTCTTTGTGCTCACAGGCAAAGTCATCAAAGCCCACCCCGACAATCAGCCGGATCGCCACATGGCCCTTGTCGTAGCCGGGCTTGAGCAGCACCTGCAAACCGTTGGGCAACAGATAACCCTGGGCTTGCAGGCGGTCCAGGGCCAGGCTGGGAAGAGAACAGAGCAACAGCCAGATCAGCAGCAGGCAGCGCATGAGACAGCTTTTCCTTGCGGGCCAGTTGAATTGACATGCTGTTGAAAAACTACCTGCGTTGCCATTGCTGCGTTAAAAACAGGCTCAAAATGCTCATTTACAACCCGTAAACTCCGCTTTTTCGCCTGTTTTTGCCTTGCACTGGCTGCCTCGCCTACGTTTTTCAACGGCCTGCTAAACAGACTTCGCTGCCGCCGCTCGGTTCACACCGATTGTTCGCCTACCTGGCCTGGCGTCTCGTCCGGTCCGTCGCTGGACAGTGCACCCGTGTCGGCGGTTTCCAGTACCGCGTAGGCGCTACTGCAGAACAGCGAGTTGAGGCGCTTCATGTCAGCCATCAGTTCCAGGTGCAGCGAGCTGGTCTCGATACTTTGCACCACCTTGCGTTGCAAACGGTTGACATGGGCGTGGGCCAGCCGCCGTTCCAGAGCGCGGAACTGGCGTTTTTCCTTCAATAGCTGGCGGGCGCTATGCGGGTCGCCGCTGAGAAACACCGACAGGCCCAGACGCAGATTGGCCTGCAACTGGGTGTGCAGGTCGGTGAGCTCTTCCAGACCGACGTCCGAAAACGATCGTTGCTGCGCGGTTTTCTGCTGCTGGATTTTGCGCAGCATGCGCTCGATCACGCCACTGGCCAGCTCCAGGTTAATGGTCAGCTCAATGATTTCGGCCCAGCGTCGATTGTCCTGTTCGCCCAGGTCTTCTCGGGGCATCTGCGCCAGGTACAGCTTGATGCCGCTGTACAGGGTCTCGACATCCTCATTAAGGCTGCGCACTTGCTGAGTGACAGCGGTCTGGGTGCCGTGCAGTACGGCCTGCATGGCGCCCAGCATGTTCTCCAGCAGGTCGCCCATGCGCAGGGTTTCACGCACCGCATTGGCCAGCGCCAGGCTGGGAGTCGCCAGCGCGGTCAGATCCAGATGCCTGGGTTTGATCGGCCCTGCGGTTTCGGCAGGCACTTGCAGCAAGCTGGCGCACAGGCGCGCCATGGGGCTGACAAAGGGCAGCATCAAAAGGCAGCGTGCGATGTTGTAGACCAGATGAAAGCCGATCACCAGTTCCTGTGGCTTGAGCCTCAGCTCGTCGAGCCAGTTCACCAGCGGGTCAAGCACCGGGATGATCAGCACCAGGCCCAGCAGTTTGAATAGCAGGCTGCCCAGCGCCACCTGGCGACCGGGTACGTTCTGCATGCTGGTGCTCATGAACGCCAGCAGACCGCTGCCGATATTGGCCCCCACCACCAGACCGATGGCCACGTGCAGGCTGATGATGTCGGAACCGGCCAGCGTTGCAGTCAGCAGCACCGCCGCCAGGCTGGAATAGGAAATCAGCGCGAACAGCGCACCGACCAGGGCATCGAGCAGGAAGTCGCCGGTCAGCGAGGCGAACAGCACCTTGACCCCGCTGGCCTGGGTGATCGGCGCGGCGGCGCTGACGATCAGTTGCAGCGCCAGGATGATCAGCCCCAGACCGATGGCTACCCTGCCCAACTGGCCGGCGCGGGTCTGCTTGCGCGACAGAAAAAAGATCACCCCGAGGAAGATCAGCAGTGGCGACAGCCACGACAGGTCGAAGGTCAGCACCCGCGACATCAGCGCGGTGCCGACATCGGCGCCCAGCATGATCGCCAGCGCCGGCGCCAGACGCATCAGCCCCTGGCCGACAAAGGATGTCACCAGCATGGCTGTGGCGTTGCTGCTCTGCACCAGCGCGGTGACCAGGATGCCGGCGAGAAAGGCCAGCGGCCGACGTGCAACGTTATGGCCCAGCACGCGGCGCAACTGACTGCCGTATACGCGCAGGATGCCGGTACGCACAATGTGCGTGCCCCAGATCAGCAAGGCCACGGCAGACAATAGATCGAGCAGGGTCAGCATATGCAAGGCCCCCTGTGGTGGTGTGAATAGCGAGCGACGCGGAATGTTTTTACTAAAGCTTTAGACCGCTTTGTGCGGTGCTGCCAGCATCGCACAGGCCTCAACGCATTGAAACAATTCTGTAATGAATGGGCGACCCGCCCTGGCCTGCGCCCGGTAGGAGCTGCTTTAGCAGCGAAGGCTTCAGCCGCGAAAGGTCTTCGCGGCTAATTCGCGGCTGAAGCCGCTCCTGCCGGGTTAGCCGAGCCTCAGGCTTCGGCTGGCGCCGCTTCGGCCTTCTTGCGTGCCTGGCTGGTGCGCATCTTGATGTTGATCGCTTCAACCGCCAGCGAGAACGCCATGGCGAAGTACACGTAGCCTTTGGGCACATGAATGTCGAAGGCTTCGGCGATCAGCACCGTACCGACCACCATCAGGAACGACAGGGCGAGCATCTTCAGTGATGGATGTTTGTCGATGAAGTCGCTGATGGCGCCGGAGCAGAGCATCATCACCAGCACCGCCACGATGATCGCCGCGACCATCACCGGCACGTTGGACACCATGCCCACCGCAGTGATGACCGAGTCCAGCGAGAACACGATGTCGATGATCGCGATCTGCACGATGGTTGCCAGGAACATGCCGCCAGCGCCCTTGGGCTCGTCGCCGGCCTCTTCTTCACCTTCCATGCCCTGGAAGATTTCCTGGGAGCTTTTCCACAGCAGGAACAGGCCGCCGAAGAACAGGATCAGGTCACGACCGGAAATGCCCTGGCCGAAGACGCTGAACAGGTCGGTGGTCAGGCGCATGATCCAGGTGATCGACAGCAGCAGCATGATGCGAGTGACCATGGCCAGGCCCAGGCCGAACAGCCGGGTGCGCTTTTGCATGGCTTTGGGCATGCGGCTGACCAGGATCGAGATCATGATGATGTTGTCGATCCCCAGAACGATTTCCAGGGCGGTCAGGGTCAAGAAAGCAACCCATATTTCAGGGTTGAGTAGCCATTCCATCAGTTGTTTCCTCAGGCGATAAAAAATCGCCGCCAGCTACAGCTGACGGCGATTCGGGGTTGAAACGCGGTTGAATCAGACGCTGCTGACCAGCGGGAACAGACCCAGCATGACAGCGGCAACCAGAATACACATGCAGACCAGGATCGCCCACTTGAGGGTGAAGCGCTGGTGGTCACCGAAATCGATACCGGCCAGGGCAACCAGCAGGTAGGTCGAAGGCACCAGTGGGCTGAGCAGGTGCACCGGCTGGCCAACGATCGAAGCACGGGCCATTTCTACCGCGCTGATGCCGTAGTGCGAGGCGGCTTCGGCCAGCACAGGCATGACGCCGTAGTAGAACGCGTCATTGGACATGAAGAAGGTGAACGGCATGCTCACCAGCGCGGTGATGACCGCCAGGTAAGGGCCCATGGCCTCAGGGATCACCGCCAGCAGGCTCTTGGACATGGCGTCGACCATGCCGGTGCCGGTCAGGATGCCGGTGAAAATACCGGCGGCGAAGATCAGGCCGACTACCGACAACACGCTACCGGCGTGGGCCGAAACGCGGTCCTTCTGGTCCTGCAGGTTCGGGTAGTTGATGATCATCGCGATGCTGAAAGCCACCATGAACAGCACTGGCAGCGGCAGCAGACCCATGATCAGGGTGACCATCAGGCAGAACGTCAGGGCACCGTTGAACCAGATCAGTTTTGGACGGCGGGCATCAGGGAATTGCGACACGCTGATTTCGCTGTGATCGATTTCATCGCCCTGCAATTGCAGCACGCCCAGACGAGCCCGCTCGCGCTTGCCATACAAGTAAGAGATGGCCAGCAGGCAGACCACGCCGGCAGCCATGGCCGGGATCATCGGGACGAAGATGTCCGAGGCATCGACATGCAGGGCACTGGCTGCGCGAGCCGTCGGGCCGCCCCATGGGGTCATGTTCATGATCCCGCCGGCGAGGATGATCAGGCCGGCCATGATCCGTGGGCTCATGCCGACACGGCTGTACAGCGGCAGCATGGCGGCCACGCAGATCATGTAGGTAGTGGCGCCATCACCGTCCAGCGAAACCACCAGCGCCAGTACCGCGGTGCCGACGGAAATGCGCATCGGGTCGCCCTTGACCATTTTCAGGATCTTGCGCACCGCCGGGTCGAACAGCCCCGAGTCGATCATCAGGGCGAAGTAGAGAATGGCGAACATCAGCATGACGCCGGTGGGCGCCAGCTTGGTGATACCAGCGAGCATCATCGGGCCGATCTGCGGGCCGAAGCCACCGAACAGGGCAAAGATGATCGGGACGATGATCAGGGCAATCAGCGCGGTCATGCGCTTGCTCATGATCAGGTACATGAAGGCGATGACCATGGCAAAGCCAAGGAAAGTCAGCATGGCAATACTCCAGACGTATTTCGGTCAGGGAAACCGGAAAAGATGAAAGTCAGTTCTGCTCAGCGAGCAGTGGTCTGGAGTCGGGGCGCAAGGGAGGTGTACAGGGAGGTAGGAGCAAGCATGTTAATCACCGTTATTCTTGTTGAATGTCCGGACGACGGCTGTGCGGTCGGCCTGGCTTACCGGTCTTTTGCCGGTGCTGGAGGCGATCCTAATCCCCCAAGCTTTCAGCCAGCTTTCAACTTCCTTTCAGCGTTGCGCTGCGCTGCGGCGTTTGTCGATTTTGCGCGTCAATTGGTTCTGTGGATCCATTGACAATAATTTTGGCGATTATCGGATATATATTCTTGACTAGAAGCTGGCTAAGGATTCCAATGGATCCACTAATAAAAACAAATCCGGACCGGAGAGCCTGACCATGTACCCCATGAACGCCTGGTATGTTGCTTGCACCCCTGACGAAATCGCCGACAAGCCGCTGGGTCGGCAGATCTGTGGCGAGAAGATGGTGTTTTATCGCGGCCTGGACAACCAAGTGGTGGCGGTCGAGGATTTTTGTCCGCATCGCGGTGCCCCGCTGTCGCTGGGTTACGTGGAGAACGGCCAGTTGGTCTGTGGCTATCACGGCCTGGTGATGGGCGCCGATGGCAAGACGGCTGCGATGCCAGGCCAGCGGGTGCGCGGCTTTCCTTGCAACAAGACTTTCGCGGCTGTGGAGCGCTACGGGTTTATCTGGGTCTGGCCCGGTGATCAGACGCAGGCCGATGCAGGGCTGATTCCTCACCTGGAATGGGCGGTCAGTGACCAGTGGGCTTATGGCGGCGGGTTGTTTCATATCGGCTGCGATTACCGGCTGATGATCGACAACCTGATGGACCTGACCCACGAAACCTACGTGCACGCCTCCAGCATTGGCCAGAAAGAAATCGACGAAGCCGCGCCGGTCACTCAGGTGCAGGGTGACGAAGTGATCACCGCCCGGCACATGGAAAACATCATGGCCCCGCCGTTCTGGCGCATGGCCCTGCGCGGTAACAACCTGGCCGACGATGTGCCGGTGGACCGCTGGCAGATCTGCCGCTTCACCCCGCCCAGCCATGTCTTGATCGAGGTGGGTGTGGCCCATGCCGGCAACGGCGGTTACCACGCCGACGCGCAGTTCAAGGCGTCGAGCATTGTGGTGGACTTCATCACCCCCGAGAGCGATACCTCGATCTGGTACTTCTGGGGCATGGCACGCAACTTCAATCCGCAGGACCAGGCGCTGACCGACACGATCCGCGAAGGCCAGGGCAAGATTTTCAGCGAAGACCTGGAAATGCTCGAACGCCAGCAACAGAACCTGCTCAAGTACCCGGCGCGCAACCTGCTCAAGCTCAATATCGACGCCGGAGGTGTGCAGTCGCGCAAGATTCTGGAGCGCATTATCGCCCAGGAACAAAGCGCGGCCCCGGCCTTGATCGCCACTGCCCAATAAGCTGCAGGAGCCAATCACATGATCGACGTTATGGTGATTTCCCGCCGCGACGAAGCGCTGGGCATCTGCAGCTTCGAGCTGGCCCGTGCCGACCGCAGCCCCTTGCCGGCCTTCAGCGCCGGGGCGCACATCGAGGTGCAGGTGCCCGGCGAATCCGGGCTGCTGCGCCAGTACTCGCTGTGCAACCACCCCGCCGAGCAGCATCGCTACCTTATTGGTGTGCTCGATGACCCGGCCTCGCGAGGCGGCTCAAGGGCCATGCACCAGTTGCTGCGCGCCGGCATGGCGCTGCGCATCAGCGAGCCGCGCAACCTGTTCCCGCTGGCCGAACATGCCCGGCGCAGCCTGCTGTTTGCCGGTGGCATCGGTATCACGCCGATTCTGTGCATGGCCGAACAACTGGCGAGCAGCGGGGCCGACTTTGAACTGCACTACTGCGTGCGCGCCCGTGATCGCGCCGCGTTTGTCGAGCGCCTGCACGCTTCAAGTTTCGCTGACCGGGTGTTTCTACATAGCGATCAAGAGCCGGCTACCGCGCTCGATGCCCTGAGTGTGCTGGCCGGGCCGCAGCCCGATGTGCATCTGTACGTGTGCGGGCCGGGTGGGTTCATGCAGCACGTACTCGACAGCGCCCGCCAGCAGGGCTGGCAGGAGGCCAACCTGCACCGCGAATACTTCGCCGCCGCACCGGTGGACACCAGTGCCGACGGCAGCTTTTGCGTCAGGATCGCCAGCAGCGGTCAGGAGTTCGAGGTCCCGGCGGACCAGACGGTGGTCCAGGTGCTGGAGCATCATGGTGTGGAGATTGCGGTGTCGTGCGAACAAGGCGTGTGCGGCACCTGCCTGACCGGCGTGCTCGACGGTGTGCCGGAGCATCGCGACCTGTACCTCACCGAAGAAGAACAGGCGCTGAACAACCAGTTCACGCCCTGCTGCTCGCGTGCCAAGACTGCGATGCTGGTGCTGGATTTGTAACAGCGGGCGGGCGCCGGGGCGCATTTTCGGCCGGTTGGCGACCTGTAATTGCAAGACGCCTCTCTTTCTATTGAAGGAAATTTCCGAGAAAATCCCGAGCCCTTGCGCGTGCAAAATCCCGCGACTAGGCTGCGTCCGTCACTGAACATCAGTGATCGGGTTTAGCAGCCCATCTCAGGAAGTTGCTCATGCTGGAACCGTCTATGGCGGCTTCGCGTGGGGCACCTTCGGGTGCGCCGGTTTTGCATCTTCCTCCGGTCTGCTAACCCGCGTTGAAGCCGCCACCTCTTGTTCGTTTAGCAGCGAGCATCCGGTGGCCCTAGCCGCAGGAAGATGTAATGAGTAATAAAATCGTCCCCGATCCACCTGATACCCCCTCAACCCTGACCCACCTCGAATGCCGCGTGGCCCATGCGGTCGAGCTGTTGCGTTGCGCCACCGCCACCGCCTTCGAGACCGCCGATGCCCTGCAAGGCCCGGCGCGCCATCTGGCCATGGCCTCGATGCACCTGATTACCCAGGCGCATCTGACTCTGGACCAGGTGCTCGATCAATGGCCGGTGCAGGCCGAGGAGCAACTGCCGGCCTGACAGGTTCAGGCTATATCCCGGTACTGTTCAGTTAAGTGCTTTATGTCCCCGGTGGGAGCGAGCTTGCTCGCGAAGAGGCCAGTAAAAACACTACATCTGTTGTGATGTGCTGCCGTCTTCGCTAGCAAGCTAGCTCCCACAGACGGGGTTCGGCGCAGGTCATGCAGCAATTACCCGATCTGCGAAGTCCAAGCTGCATCCCCCGTTCTGTCAGGAGAGCCCGGATGCCGCAGTCCTGCTCCATCGAAAGCGCGATCGACCATGTGCTGGCCACCTTGCCTGCGCACATTCATCTGGGCATGCCGCTGGGCCTGGGCAAACCCAATCGCTTCGTCAATGCGCTGTATGCGCGCATCCGTGACCTGCCCGAGCGGCAACTGACGATCTATACCGCCCTGAGCCTGGGCCGGCCCACGCCGGGCGAAGGCTTGCAGGCGCGCTTTCTCGAACCCTTTCTGGAGCGGGTGTTCGGTGATTACCCGGAGCTGGACTATCTGGCCGACCTGCGCCGTGACCGGCTGCCGGCCAATATCCGTGTCGAGCAGTTTTTCATGCAGCCCGGCAGCCTGCTCGACAGCCAGACGGCGCAGCAGGATTACGTCAGCAGCAACTACAGCCATGCGGCGCGGGATATCAATGCCAAGGGCCTGAACCTGATTGCGCAGCTGGTGGCCCAGGACCCGCAACGGCCTGGCTGCCTGAGCCTGAGTTGCAACCCCGATGTGACCCTCGATCTGCTGCCGATGATCGCCAAACGCCGTACTGCGGGTGAAACCATCCTGGTGCTGGGTCAGGTGCATGCCGACCTGCCCTACATGCCCGGCGACTCGGAACTGGACCTGGCCGCCTTCGACCTGCTGCTCGAAGAGCCGGAAACCACCACGTTGTTCTCCACGCCGAACATGCCGGTGGGTTTTCAGGATCACTTCATCGGCCTGCACGCCAGCACCCTGGTGCGTGACGGCGGCACCTTGCAGATCGGTATCGGTTCGATGGGCGATGCGCTGACCGCCGCCCTGCTCGCCCGTCAGGCGGATAACGCCGGTTACCGACACCTGCTGGCCGACTTGAACATGAGTAACTGGCAAACCCTGATCGACCGCGAAGGCGGCACCGAGCCTTTCGCCAAGGGGCTTTACGGTTGCAGCGAGATGTTCGTCAACGGTCTGCTGGCCCTGGCCGACGCCGGCATCGTGCGGCGCAAGGTCTACGCCGACCTTGAGCAACAGCGGCTGGCCGACATGGGCATGCTCGATGACAGCCATACAACCGACGGCGTGGTGCTGCATGGCGGGTTCTTTCTCGGGCCGCGCAGCTTCTATGCGCGCCTGAACGAACTGTCGGCCGAACGCCGTGCGCAGTTCAACATGAGCGCAATCAGCTTCATCAACGAGCTGTATGGCAACGAAGAACTCAAGCGCCTGCAACGCCGTGATGCACGATTCATCAACAGCGCGTTCTGCATGACCCTGATGGGCGCGGCAGTCTCGGACCAACTGGAAGATGGCCGGGTGCTCAGCGGTGTGGGCGGGCAATACAACTTTGTCGCTCAGGCCCACGCGCTGGAAGATGCCCGTTCGATTCTGATCTTGCGCAGTTGGCGCGAGTCCGGTGGCGAGGTCAGTTCCAACCTTGTCTGGTCGTATGGGCATGCGACCATTCCCCGCCACCTGCGCGATATCGTGGTCACGGAATACGGCATCGCTGACCTGCGCGGTCAAACTGATGCCACGGTGATCGAGCGGTTGCTCAATATCTGCGATTCACGCTTCCAGCCCGGCCTGATCGAACAGGCCCAGCGGGCCGGCAAACTGCCTGAAGGCTTTGCCCTGGACCCGCGCTTCACCGACAACACACCCGAGCGGCTCAAGGCCCTGGCGGGCAGTTATCCGCAGTTGTTTGCCGAATACCCGCTGGGCAGCGACTTCGAGCCTGAAGAGCGCGACCTGCTGCGCGCCCTGAACTGGCTCAAGAGCAAATTCAAACTGAGCGAAATCCTGCAACTGGGCAAGGCTGCGCTGGATGCACCCGAGCCAGAGGCATTTGCTGTGCATCTGCAACGCATGGGCCTGGACCAGCCCGACGGGTTGCGTGAAGAGCTGTATCAGCGGCTGCTGCTGGCGGGGTTGCATAACACCCTGGAACGCACTTGACCTTGTGAGCAGCTTCAACTGCGAAGCTTTCCTGGCTAAAGCCGGTCCTACGGGGCTTCGTGTTTGCTGCGCGACAGCGCGGCGCCGAGGCGGCGGGCGATCGCCTACAACCCGGACATCTTCTGGATCGCGGCTTTGAGCTCGTCGTCGGTGCAATCGGCACAGGTGCCTTTGGCGGGCATGCTGTTGACCCCGCTGATGGCCTTGGCCAGCAAACCATCAAGGCCGCCCTGCTCGTCGGCGCGTTTTTTCCAGGCGGTGGTGTCGCCAATTTTCGGCGCATCCAGCAGACCGATGGTGTGGCAGGCGGTGCAGTGTTTGGCGATGACGTCGTCTGCCGACTTGCCCGCACTGCCGCTCGCCGCAGCGGCCACGCTCACACCCACACATTGCTGGCCCTGCACGCAAACCTTGCCGACTGGCTCAAGCCGTTTGGCGATCTCTTCGTTGGATGCCGCCTGCAGGCCGATGGGCGCCAGGCTCAGCACAGTGGCCAGTACCAGGCCGATTGTTGTCAGGTTCACGCGTTCACCCTCATGGTGGCAGGTCAGGCTCGCCATTACGGTTAACGGCTGTGCGAGCAGGCGAAAAGTATAACGAGGCGCCTGTTCGCCCGAAACGCCCCTACATCGCGAAGGGGTATTGCCATTGCTGTGGATCAATAAACCGGCAAGCCCGCGATAAACGGGGCTCGCAGAGGTGTTATCAAAAATTGGCAGGGGTGGCTGCGCTGATTAGTCGCGCCGGTACATCGAAGGGATTGCGGAAACGGTGCGCGCGGGTGCTCTCGAAGTAATAGCTGTCGCCGACTTCCAGCAGGTAGGTGTCGTTGCCGACGATCAGCTCAAGGCGGCCCTCGATGAGGATGCCGGTCTCTTCGCCTTCGTGAACCAGCATTTCTTCGCCAGTGTCGGCGCCGGGCGGATAGGTTTCGGTCAGGAAGGCGATGGCCCGGCCCTGATGCGACTTGCCCACCAGTTTCATGGTCACCGCGCCGTCGGAGATATCCAGCAGCTCGCCGGGCTTGTACACCACTTTGCTGGTGTTCTCCGGGGCCAGCTCTTCGGAAAAGAACTCGACCATGGACATCGGAATGCCGCCGAGCACCTTGCGCAGCGAACTGATCGAGGGGCTGACGCTGTTCTTCTCGATCATGGAAATGGTGCTATTGGTCACACCCGCCCGTTTGGCCAGTTCACGTTGGGACAAGCCCTTGAGCTTACGGATGTATTGCAGTCGCTCACCGACGTCCAATTCGGCAGTCCTCCAGGTTCGGAGGCTCGGTACGAATGCGCGTCGCGGGGGATGGACAGGGACCAGGCTACCCCGCCGCCACCAGGGCATCACCCACACCGGGCAATTGCTCCGTTACTGCACGATCTCTTCGGATCGTCTTCAATCGCAGCATGATCGACACGCAGACAAGCTCGTACAAAGCCTGAGGTTAAAGTCGAGACCGGGGCATGATGGCAACAGCGTTTGATATTTACAACAAGCAGGCGGTTTTGCCGCCTGGGTTCAGCTTTCGCTGTACTGACGCGGGACGCGCTTGAGGTTGCAGAACAACTGGTACGGGATGGTCCCGGCATGCGCCGCCACGGTGCTGGCCGACAGGTTTGGCCCCCAGAACTCGACGTGGCTGCCGAGCCCGGCTGCGGGCAGGTCGGTGAGCTCGACGCACAGCATGTCCATCGAGACCCGGCCCACCAGGCGTGCGGCCTGGCCGTCGATGAGGACCGGCGTGCCGGTCGGGGCATGGCGCGGGTAACCATCGGCATACCCCATCGCCACCACGCCAATCCGGCTCGGCCGATCAGTGATCCAGGATGCGCCATAGCCCACTGGCTCACCGGCCGGCAGCTCGCGGACGCTGATGACTTTCGACTCCAGGGTCATCACCGCCTGCAACTGATCGGCCAGCGGATGTGCCTGCTCGAACGGTGTGGCGCCGTAAAGCATGATCCCCGGCCGTACCCAGTCGCTGTTGATCTGCGGCCAGCCGAGCAGTGCCGGCGAGTTGTTCAGGCTGGTCAGGGCCTTGAGTCCCTGACGAGCGGCCTCGAACACCGCCAGTTGTTCTTCGCTGCGTGAGCAGCCCAGCTCATCGGCGCGGGCGAAGTGGCTCATCAAGACAATGTCGGCCACCTTGCCGCTGGCCAGCAGGCGCTGATAGGCGGCCTGGTAATCGGCCGGGAACAAGCCGACCCGGTGCATGCCGCTGTCGAGCTTGAGCCACAGGGTCAGCGGTTTGCCCAGCGCCGTGCGCTCGATAGCCTCGATCTGCCACTGCGAATGCACCACACACCAGAAGTCATGCTCGACGATCAGGTCCAGTTCCTGCGCTTCAAAAAAACCTTCGAGCAACAGAATCGGTCCGCTGATACCGGCCGCCCGCAGTTCCAGAGCCTCTTCGATGCAGGCCACGGCGAAGCCATCGGCCTCGCTCTGCAGCGCCTGGGCGACGCGCACTGCACCGTGCCCGTAGGCATCGGCCTTGATTACGGCGAGCGCTCTGGCACCAGAGTGCTGGCGGGCCAGCCGGTAGTTGTGGCGCAGGGCGTTGAGGTCAATCAGGGCACGGGCTGGACGCATGGCTCATCTTTCTTGTGGGGTGAATCGAGAAAACCGGTTTGCAGCAAATTACTGATGGGCCGGGGTCGGGTGTCCATGCCTGGCGGCCTCGGCGGCCTTGCCGTAGCGGGAAATATCCAGACCTGCGGCGCTGATCTGTGGCGTCTTGCGGGCGATCAGATCCGCCAGCAGGCGACCGGAACCGCAGGCCATGGTCCAGCCCAGCGTTCCGTGGCCGGTATTGAGGAACAGGTTGCCATACCGGGTAGCACCGACAATCGGCGTACCATCCGGGGTGGTCGGGCGCAGGCCGGTCCAGAAACTGGCCTGGCTCAGATCGCCGCCCAGAGGATAGAGATCACCGACGATCATCTCCAGTGTTTCGCGTCGGCGCGGGTTGAGCGACAGGTCAAAACCGGCAATTTCTGCCATGCCGCCAACGCGGATACGGTTGTCGAACCGGGTGATCGCAACCTTGTAGGTCTCGTCGAGAATCGTCGAGGTCGGCGCCATCTCGCCACGGGTAATCGGCACGGTCAGCGAGTAGCCCTTGAGCGGATACACCGGTGCCTTGATGCCCAGCGGCTTGAGCAACTGCGGCGAGTAGCTGCCCAGCGCCAGCACGTAACGGTCAGCGGTTTCCAGCTTGCCGTCGATCCACACACCATTGATACGGTCGCCGGCAAAGTCGATGCGCTCGATGTTCTGGCCGTAGCGGAATTCCACCCCCAGGTTTACGGCCATTTCGGCCAGGCGGGTGGTGAATAGCTGGCAGTCGCCGGTCTGATCATTGGGCAGCCGCAGCGCGCCGCTGAGTTTGCCGACCACCCCGGCCAGCGCTGGCTCGACCCGGGCGATACCGTCACGGTCAAGCAGCTCGTACGGCACACCGGACTGTTCCAGGACGGCGATGTCCTTGGCCGCGTTGTCCAGTTGCGCCTGGGTGCGGAACAACTGGGTGGTGCCCAATTGCCGTGCCTCATAGGCAATACCGGTTTCGGCACGCAGTTCATCGAGGCAGTCACGGCTGTATTCGGACAGGCGCACCATGCGCTCTTTGTTCACCGCATAGCGGCTGGCGGTGCAATTGCGCAGCATCTGCGCCATCCACAGGTACTGGTCGATTTGCGCGGTGGCCTTGATTGCCAATGGCGCGTGGCGCTCCAGCAGCCACTTGATGGCCTTGAGCGGCACACCGGGCGCTGCCCACGGCGAGGCGTAACCGGGCGAGACCTGGCCTGCATTGGCGAAGCTGGTTTCCATGGCCACTGCCGGCTGACGGTCGACCACGGTCACCTGAAAGCCTTCGCGGGCCAGATAGTAGGCACTGGTCGTACCAATCACACCACTGCCGAGAACCAGAACGCGCATGTTGATTACCTCATCGCGGATAGCCGCTGACGTTGTGCAGAATGAGTAAGAGATGTGCGCAGTATAAGAAGGTTCAGGCAGTGCTTTTCACTGTATAAAAAGCTATATTCGAGGCGTTTTCTCGGTAAACGGCGCTTAGACAGAGGGAGATTACCCATGCGCACCCAGCACCAGTCGAAGCGTGAGCTGGACAAGATCGATCGCAATATCCTGCGCATCCTGCAGGCTGATGGGCGCATCTCTTTCACGGAGCTGGGCGAACGGGTCGGGTTGTCTACCACGCCCTGCACCGAACGGGTCCGGCGTCTGGAGCGCGAAGGCATCATCATGGGCTACAACGCTCGCCTCAACCCGCAGACCCTCAAGGCCAGCCTGCTGGTGTTCGTCGAGATCAGCCTGGACTACAAGTCCGGCGACACCTTCGATGAGTTCCGCCGCGCGATCCTCAAGCTGCCCCATGTGCTGGAGTGTCACCTGGTGTCAGGGGACTTCGACTACCTGGTCAAGGCGCGCATCTCGGAGATGGCCTCGTACCGCAAGCTGCTGGGCGACATCCTGCTCAAACTCCCGCATGTGCGCGAGTCCAAGAGCTATATCGTGATGGAAGAAGTCAAAGAAAGCCTCAGCCTGCCGATTGCGGATTGACCCCATACCCCGTAGGACCGGCTTTAGCCGGGAAGGCAGCCCGTAGGAGCTGCTTTAGCGGCGAAGGCAGCCGCTATAGCTTCGCCGCTTTAGCGGCTCCTACGGGGTAATTCGGGCTCAGACCAGCACCTGACGGTTGGCCGCCATCCAGGCATGAATCTGTTTTTCGGTCTGTGGGTGGATCATTTCCACCGGGCGTTGACCATTGGGGCATGGCAGGCGCGGTGTGGTGCCGAACAGCCGGCAGATCAGCGGACGCTCGTCGTACACGGTGCAGCCATCGGGCCCCAGGTGCACGCAGTTCAGCTCATCGAGCGCAGCCTGTTGCTCGGCAGCGCTTTTGCGCGGCAGGCGGGACATTTCTTCCGGCGAGGTGGTTACCGGCCCACAACAGTCATGACAACCGGGTATACAGTCGAAGGAAGGAATCTGGCGCCGTAGGGTACGGATTTTTTCGCGGTTACAGCTCATCAACTCTGTTCTCTGACATAACGCGGCGATTGTGCCGCAGTTGGCAGGCACTGGACACCGTCTTATCCTCGTCGCTGTCTGCGAATTCATCAGGAAGCCCCATGACCCAGCACGCCAACTCTTACTACAACGCCAGCAGCCATCCACAGCCGGACTACCCACGGCTGCAAGGTGAACTGAAGGTCGATGTATGCGTGGTCGGTGGTGGGTTTTCGGGGCTCAATACCGCCATCGAGCTGGCCGAACGGGGCTTGAGTGTGGCGTTGCTGGAAGCACGAAAAATCGGCTGGGGCGCCAGCGGGCGCAATGGCGGGCAGTTGATTCGCGGTGTCGGCCATGGTCTTGAGCAGTTCACGTCGGTGATCGGCAACGAAGGTGTGCACCAGCTCAAGCTGCTGGGCTTTGAAGCTGTGGAAATCGTCCGTCAGCGTATCGAGCGGCACAACATCCAGTGCGATCTGAAATGGGGCTATTGCGACCTGGCCAACAAGCCCGCCGACCTGCAAGGCTTTGCCGAGGACCTCGAAGAGTTGCGCAGCCTGGGTTACCGCCATGAACTGCAACTGCTGCAACCGGGGCAGATGCGCAGCGTGGTGGGTTCTGATCAGTACGTGGGTGGTTTGATCGACATGGGCTCGGGGCACCTGCACCCGCTCAATCTGGCGCTGGGTGAAGCCGCTGTGGCGCAGTCTCTGGGCGTGCAGCTGTTCGAGCAGTCACAGGTCACGCGTATCGACTACGGCCCGCAGGTCAAGGTCCATACCGCTCAGGGTCAGGTGCAGGCACAGTTTCTGGTGCTGGGCTGCAACGCCTACCTCAATGACCTGAACCCGGAGCTGGGCGGCAAGGTGTTACCTGCCGGCAGCTACATCATCGCCACCGAACCGCTGAGCGAAGAACAGGCTCGTCAGTTGCTGCCGCAAGACATGGCGGTGTGTGACCAGCGGGTGGCGCTGGACTATTACCGGCTGTCCGCCGACCGCCGCCTGCTGTTCGGCGGCGCCTGTCATTACTCCGGCCGTGACCCGCAGGACATCGCGGGCTACATGCGCCCCAAGATGCTCAAGGTGTTCCCGCAACTGGCCGATGTCCGCATTGATTATCAATGGGGCGGGATGATCGGCATCGGCGCCAACCGCCTGCCGCAGATCGGCCGCCTCAAACAGCAGCCCAATGTGTTTTATGCCCAGGCCTATTCCGGTCACGGCCTCAACGCCACGCACCTGGCCGGCCGGCTATTGGCCGAAGCCATCGCCGGCCAGCACAGTGCGGGCTTTGAACTGTTCGCCAAAGTGCCGCATATCACCTTCCCTGGCGGCAAACACTTGCGTTCGCCGCTGCTGGCGCTGGGCATGCTCTGGCATCGGCTCAAAGAGTTGGTCTGACGGGCAGTCAGGCGCGCCAGAACGGTTTGCCGGCTTCGATACGCGCCTGGGAATAGTCCAGACCGATGTCGCGCAGTTCGTCATCGGTGAGTTCCAGCAGCGCGCGGCGTGAGGTCCGGCGATGACGATACAGTGCCCAGCGGCTGACCGCCGCACTTGCCTCTGTATGGGTGACAGTGCGCGAGCCGCTATTGACCTGCGGCTGCGTTTGCCGCTGGCTGCCTGGTAAAGCCGATTGCACATCTGTGAAGCTGTTCATCTTCGCTCGCTCCCTGGTGGATTGCCGTAAGCGAATGATGAGCGCAATTCGCAGGACGATACAGATTCAAAAAAAGCTTATATTTTCCATACAGAGTCCTTGTATTAGTCACTGAATGGTTTATTTTCGGCCTATCTGTATTGCTATCGCCTTTCGTTCTGCCGGGAGTACGCCATGACCCTGTACGTCAACCTTGCCGAGTTGTTGGGGACGCGCATCGAAAACGGCTTCTATCGCCCCGGCGACCGACTGCCTTCGGTGCGCGCCTTGAGCATCGAGCACGGGGTGAGCCTGAGCACCGTGCAGCAGGCTTATCGGGTGCTGGAAGACAGCGGTCTGGCGACGCCGAAGCCCAAGTCTGGCTATTTCGTGCCCATCAGCCGCAAGGCTCCGGCGCTGCCGGTGGTGGGGCGGCCGGTGCAGCGGCCTGTGGATATCTCCCAGTGGGAGCAGGTGCTGGACATGATCCGGGTGTCGCCCGCCGAGGGCTTGACCCAGCTGGGGCGTGGCATGCCGGACGTCAACAGCCCGACCC
This sequence comes from Pseudomonas sp. 21LCFQ010, assembly GCF_024129905.1. Classification (NCBI taxonomy): domain Bacteria; kingdom Pseudomonadati; phylum Pseudomonadota; class Gammaproteobacteria; order Pseudomonadales; family Pseudomonadaceae; genus Pseudomonas; species Pseudomonas sp. 21LCFQ010. The sequence goes on from NZ_JAMYDZ010000006.1 coordinate 139,419, forward strand.
TCAAGCCGTTGCTGCGCGCCATGGGCCAGCTCAGCCGCCATCAGGACATGCCCGGTCTGTACTACGACAACATCCTCGGTGTGCAGGCGCTGCGCGAGCAGATTGCCCGGCTGTTGCTCGACTCCGGCTGCCAGTTGAATGCCAGTGACCTGCTGATCACCAGTGGCTGCCATGAAGCGCTGAGCGCCTGCATCCGTGCGTTGTGCGCGCCCGGTGATATCGTCGCGGTGGACTCGCCGAGCTTTTTCGGTGTCATGCAGACCCTCAAGGGGCTGGGCATGAAGGCGCTGGAGATCCCCACTGATCCATTGACCGGCATCAGCCTCGAAGCCCTGGAGCTGGCCCTGGAGCAATGGCCGATCAAGGCCATCCAGTTAACGCCCAGTTGCAATAACCCGCTGGGCTACGTGATGCCCGAGGAGCGCAAGCGCGCGTTGCTGCGCCTGGCCCAGCGCTTCGACGTGCCGATCATCGAGGATGACGTGTACGGCGACCTGGCCTTCAGCTATCCACGCCCGCGCACCATCAAGTCATTCGACGAAGACGGCCGCGTGCTGCTGTGCAGCTCATTCTCCAAAACCCTGGCGCCCGGCCTGCGGATTGGCTGGGTCGCGCCGGGGCGTTATCTGGAGCGGGTGCTGCACATGAAGTACATCGGCACTGGCTCCACCGCGCCGCAGCCGCAACTGGCGATCAGCGAATTCCTGCAGGGCGGGCACTTTGAACCGCACCTGCGGCGCATGCGCAGCCAGTATCAGCGCAACCGCGACCAGATGCTCGACTGGGTGCTGCGCTACTTCCCCGAAGGCACCCGTGCCAGCCGTCCACAGGGCGGTTTCATGCTGTGGGTCGAACTGGCCGAGGACTTCGATACGGTGCGCTTGAACCGCGCCCTGCTGGAGCACAAGGTCCAGATCGCCGTGGGCAGTATCTTTTCTGCCTCCGGCAAGTACCGCAATTGCCTGCGCCTGAACTTCGCCGTGCGCCCGACGCCGCGTATTGAGGCGGCGGTGCGCACGGTGGGTGAGGTGATCAAGCAATTACTGGCGCAGGCCTGCTAATTTTAGCGGCGTGGTGCGGTCATATCGCCAAATCGATCCTGCGGGCAGCGCATCTTGAACAAATCATGGTTTGTGCCTTTTTTGCTGGCAGCGGCGCTGGGCCTGGGCGGCTGCGCGCAGCGCACCGTGCACGACGAACCCAGCCAGGCGTTGCCTGCTGAACAGTCGAGCTTCGGCCGCCGCATTCAGGCCCTGGCCCAGCCCCACGAAGGGCGTTCGGGCTTTCGGCTGCTGTCCAACAGCACAGAGGCGTTCAGCGCCCGTGCCGAGCTGATTCGCATGGCCCGCACCAGCCTGGACCTGCAGTACTACATCGTCCACGACGGCCTGAGCACCCGTGCGCTGGTCGAGGAACTGCTGCAGGCCGCCGACCGCGGCGTGCGCATTCGCATCCTGCTCGACGACACCACCAGCGACGGTCAGGACCAGGCCATCGCCACCCTGGCCGCCCACCCGCACATCCAGATCCGCCTGTTCAACCCGCAAGCGCTGGGCCGCGAAACCGGCGTGACCCGCAGCGTCGGCCGGCTTATGAACCTGTCGCGTCAGCACCGGCGCATGCACAACAAACTGTGGCTGGCCGACAACAGCGTGGGCATCGTTGGCGGGCGCAATCTGGGTGACGAGTACTTCGACGCCGAGCCGAACCTGAACTTCACCGACATCGACCTGCTGGCCGCAGGACCGGTGGCGCAGCAGCTCGGGCACAGCTTCGACCAGTACTGGAACAGCACCCTGAGCAAGCCGATCAACCATTTCATGTACTTCCTGCCCGGCCACCATGACCTGAGCAAGGCCCGGCGCCGTCTGGCCAGTTCTCTGGAGCAGGCGCACCAGCAGCACAAGGCGCTCTATGAGCGGCTGATGAGCTACCGGCAACAACCCATGCTGCCCACCTGGCTCAAGCAACTGACCTGGGCGCACAACCAGGTGTTGTGGGACGCACCGACCAAAGTCCTGGCCCAGGGCGAACCCGACCCGCACCTGCTGCTCACCACCCAGCTCGCGCCTGAGTTGCGCAACGTCAAACAGGAGTTGATGCTGATCTCGGCCTATTTCGTTCCCGGCCAGGCCGGGCTGGTCTACCTCACCGGGCGCTCGGACGCCGGCGTGGCGGTCAGCCTGTTGACCAACTCGCTGCAAGCGACCGATGTGCCCGCCGTACACGGCGGCTACGCGCCGTATCGCAAGGCTTTGCTGCAGCACGGGGTGAAGTTGTTTGAAATGCGTCGCCAGCCCGGCGACCCGTCGACCTACAGCCAGTCACGGCTGTTCGCCAGGCCGTCGCTGCTGACCAGCGGCTCAGACTCCAGCCTGCACAGCAAAGCGATGATTTTCGACCGGCAGAAGCTGTTCGTCGGCTCATTCAACTTCGACCCGCGCTCGGTGTTGTGGAACACCGAAATCGGCATCCTGGTCGACAGCCCGCCGCTGGCCGAACAACTGCGTGAGCTGACCCTGGAAGGGATGTCGCCGCAGCGCAGCTACCAGGTCAGGCTGCAAAACGACGAACTGGTGTGGGTAACCGAAGACAACGGCCAGATCCACACTCTGGACAAGGAACCGGGCGACTGGTGGCGGCGCTTCAATGCCTGGATGAGCAAGGCCATCGGCCTGGAGCGGATGCTGTAGGAGCGACCGGTTTTACTTGCCCTGTCGCGAGTAGAACTCCCTCCCACAGGTTCAGCCCAAGGCGAGAAATTTGTGTAATCCGCCTTAACTGATCGGCATTGGTCCTATGGGTTACGTGTTTGCCGTGCAATAGCGGCGCGGTTTCAAGCTTTCGCTGGCGCTGCACCAAACGCGCCCTGACGCAGCAGCAACACCACCAGCCCGAACGCGCCAGCGGCCATCAGCCACGGCAATGAGTGCCCGCTGACCCACTGGCTGCCAGCACCGGCCGCCAGCGGCCCGAGCAGGCAGCCAATGCCCCACAGCTGTGCCACGTGGGCATTGGCGCGCACCAGTGCATCGTCGCGAAAGCGCTCGCCGATCAGAATCAGCGACAGGGTGAACAACCCGCCGGCGCTGGCCCCGAACAACACCCACAGCGGCCAGATAAACACCGTATGGATAAATACCGGCACCAGCAGGCTCGACACCAGCAACATCAACGCGCAGCCGGTGAACAGGCCGCGGCGGGACAGGCGGTCGGCGAGCATGCCGATCGGCAGTTGCAGCAAGGCATCGCCCACGACCACGACGCTGACCATCATCAGCGCCACTTCGGCCGTGAAGCCCTGACGCAGGCAGTACACCGGCAGCAGGGTCAGGATCATTGCCTCGAAGGCGGCGAACAGCGACACCGCCCAGGCAATCGCCGGCAGTTTGCGGCAGAAGCCGATCAGGTCCTTGAAGCCGACATGGCATGCCTCGGTACTGGGGGCGCCGCCGCGGCCCAGCAACAGCAGCGGCGAGCCAAGCAGCAACACCACGCCGATCCAGAAGCCGTAGTCGGCCTCGGTGCCGATCCAGCCAAGCAGTAACGGTCCGCTTAGCTGGCTGAGCGCGTAGGTACAGCCATACAGGGCCACCAGCCGCCCACGCAAGCGCTCGATCACCAACTGGTTGATCCAGCTCTCGCCCAGTACGAAGACAATGGTCAGGATCATGCCGATCATCAGGCGCAGCAGCAGCCACACCGGGTAATACGGCAACAGCGCCAGCAGGCCGACCGACAAGGCCCCGGCCCACAGGCACGCCCGCATCAACTGTGGCGTGCCCAGGCGGGCGGCCAGGCGGCTGGCCAGTCCCGCACCCACCAGCACGCCGATGGCCGGCATCGCGGCCATGACGCCAATGGCGAAGCTGCCATAGCCCCAGCTCTCCAGGCGCAGCGACACCAGCGGCATGCTGACGCCCACCGCCAGACCGACACTCAGCACTGAGGCCAGTACGGCGAAATAGGTACCCCAAGGCATTGCAAAGACTCCAGATCATTCAGCGGCGCGAATGATCACATGATACGGGCCCGCAGGAGCGGATTTATCCGCGAAGACCACAAGGACTTCGCAGCTAAAGCAGCTCCTGCAATGCCCTGTGCGTGCTGGACGCCAGCAACAGGCACTGTATTTACAGCTTGATCCAGGTCGATTTCAGCTCGGTGTACTTGTCGAACGCATGCAGCGACTTGTCGCGGCCGTTACCCGATTGCTTGAAGCCACCGAACGGTGCGGTCATGTCGCCGCCGTCGTACTGGTTGACCCACACGCTACCGGCGCGCAACGCCTTGGCGGTCAGGTGGGCCTTGGACAGGTCGGCGGTCCACACCGCAGCAGCCAGGCCGTACTGGGTGTCGTTGGCAATGCCGATTGCCTCCTCGGCGCTGTCGAAGGTCAGCACCGACAGCACCGGACCGAAGATTTCTTCCTGGGCGATCTTCATGGCGTTGTTCACGCCGTCGAAGATGGTCGGCTCCACGTAAGTGCCGCCGGTTTCTTCCAGAATACGTTTGCCGCCGGTGACCAGTTTGGCGCCATCGGCATGCCCTGCCTCGATGTAGGACAGCACGGTGTTCAGCTGCTGGGTATCGACCAGCGCGCCGATCGTGGTGGCCGGGTCCAGCGGGTTGCCCGGTTTCCAGCCTTTGAGCGCTTCTATCACCAGCGGCAGGAACTGGTCCTTGATCGAACGCTCGACCAGCAAGCGTGAACCGGCCGTGCAGACCTCGCCCTGGTTGAAGGCGATGGCGCTGGCGGCGGCTTCGGCAGCGGCCTGCAGGTTCGGCGCGTCGGCAAACACGATGTTCGGGCTCTTGCCGCCGGCTTCCAGCCAGACCCGCTTCATGTTCGACTCGCCGGCATAGACCATCAACTGCTTGGCAATCTTGGTCGAGCCGGTAAACACCACGGTGTCGACGTCCATGTGCAGCGCCAATGCCTTGCCCACGGTGTGCCCATAGCCTGGCAGGACGTTGAGCACGCCCGCCGGGATACCGGCCTCGACCGCCAGTTGCGCGATGCGAATGGCCGTCAGCGGCGATTTTTCCGATGGTTTGAGTACCACCGAGTTACCGGTGGACAGCGCAGGCCCCAGTTTCCAGCAGGCCATCATCAACGGGAAATTCCACGGTACGATGGCCGCCACCACGCCCACCGCTTCGCGGGTCACCAGGCCCAGCTGGTCATGCGGGGTGGCCGCAACCTCGTCATACAGTTTGTCGATCGCCTCGCCGCTCCAGCTCAGTGCCTGGGCAGCGCCGGGTACGTCGATTTTCAATGAGTCGGTGATCGGCTTGCCCATGTCGAGGGTTTCGAGCAGTGCCAGCTCTTCGACATTCTGGCGCAGCAGGCCGGCGAAACGGATCATGGTGGCCTTGCGCTTGGCCGGTGCCATGCGCGACCAGGTGCCGGCTTCAAACACCTTGCGCGCGCTGTCGACGGCCTTTTGGGCGTCAGCCTCGTCACAACTGGCAACCTTGGCCAGCAGCCGTCCATCGACCGGGCTGATACAGTTGAACGTGGCGCCGCCAGCGGCATCGGTGTACTGGCCCTGGATAAAGGCCCGGCCTTCGATCTTCAGGTCGCGGGCACGTTGTTGCCAGTCAGCAAGAGTCAGGGTGGTCATACGCATGTCCTCTTCATGGTCGATGATGGTCAGCTAGGGATAGCCGAAAATACCCATCACCCTAAACCAGCCATCAGACAAAACCAATATATTTGACAAACTGCGCTCTGGCTGTGAGTTATGTTGAATTTATTGAACGACTCTCGACAGCCAGAACCGCTCAGGCTGTACTGGCTCAAACCGGTATCATCTTTCATCACAGGGGACTTGCATGGACATTCAAAGCATCGTCGACTTCAGCGAAGCTGGCACCCAGCCTGAGCGCTACCGCCCCGCGCCGCCAAAGATCCTCAAGGGCGACCCGCAACAGACGGTCTACAACCATTACGACAGCCCGTGCAGCCAGTTCAGCGCCGGGGTCTGGGAAGGCGAGCCGGGCCAATGGGCGGTGAGCTACACCGAGCATGAATACTGCGAGATCGTCCACGGCGTGTCTGTGCTGCGCGATGAGCAAGGGCAGGGCAAGACTTTGCGCGCCGGTGATCGCTTCGTGATTCCGGCGGGCTTCAAGGGCACCTGGGAGGTGCTGGAAAGCTGCCGCAAGATTTATGTGATCTTCGAGGCGAAAATATAATTATGTAACGCCACGCCCGACCCTCTGCGAACGATGCTGTCACCTGCATCGCCAGCCGGCCGATATGCCCCCTCTCCCTCGGCAGGCCGGCTGGTGGTGCACCCAGCCAATCTCGCAAAGGACGATGAGATGACCAACGAAGAAATCCCCCGTGAACTGCACTACCTCATCGGCACGCGCTATGTGCCAGCGCTGTGCGCCTATGTCAGCGAACTGACCGACCGCGGCCGCGTGCACGGGCCGAACGACATCACCACCCGCGAATTCGACCTGGGCCGCATCACCATCGTCATCGATCATGCGCACCGGGTCAGCGGCTTCAGCTTCGGCTGATACCCCGGTCACGAAAACGAAAAAGGCCCGTATCTCGCGATACGGGCCTTTTTCTTGGAAGCCGGATCAATTACTTGATCTTGCCTTCCTTGTAGATCACGTGCTTGCGCACAACAGGATCGTACTTCTTGATCTCGATCTTGTCGGGAGTAGTACGCTTGTTTTTGTCGGTAGTGTAAAAGTGACCAGTACCGGCGCTCGAAATCAAACGAATCAATTCACGCATGATCAGTCTCCTTAAACCTTGCCATCGCGGCGCAGATCAGCCAGAACGGCCTCAATGCCACGCTTGTCGATGATACGCATGCCCTTGGCGGAAACGCGCAGACGGACAAAACGCTTCTCGCTTTCAACCCAGAAGCGGTGATGCTGCAGGTTTGGCAGGAAACGACGACGGGTTTTGTTGTTTGCGTGGGAAATGTTATTCCCGGTTACCGGACCCTTACCGGTAACTTGACAGACTCTCGACATGCCTCAGCCCTCTAAAACCACATGCCCAACCCGGCATGGGTTGGCCGCTTATCTCTCAGTCATTTGGCGCCTGGGCGCCGCGTTTCTTCAAGGGTCTTACCGGCTACAGCAGATGAGCAAGAAACCGGGCCCTAGAAAAGAGCGCTGCTTTATACCAGAAACCCACAAGAGCAACAACAAGCAAAGCAGTTCGCCGTGGATTTACCCAGGCTTCGTCGCGCCCTGGCTAGGGCAACAGCGGCTGACCATTCGTCGCCGCGCCGCGATTGTTCTGTGCAGGTACATCGTCTAGGGTAAAGGCCTCACCAGACTGCACCGGCAGATGGGGCCCAATCTGATAAGGAATCCAAGCATGCGCCTAGCTGCACTCCCGTTGTTGTTCGCCCCGCTGTTGATGCCGGCCATGGCCCAGGCCGCCAACCTCGTCGTTTGCACCGAAGCCAGCCCCGAGGGCTTCGATGTCGTGCAATACAACTCGTTGACCACCACCAATGCCTCGGCTGATGTGCTGATGAACCGCCTGGTGGATTTCGACGCCCAAAGCGCCAGGCTGGTCCCGAGCCTGGCTGAAAGCTGGAGCGTCTCGGCCGATGGCCTGACTTATGACTTCAAACTGCGCAACGGGGTCAAGTTTCACAGCACCGAATACTTCAAGCCGAGCCGGGAGCTCAATGCCGATGACGTGCTGTTCAGTTTCAACCGGATGCTCGATGCGCAGAACCCATGGCACAAGATCGCCCAAAGTGGCTTTCCGCATGCCCAATCGATGCAGTTGCCTGCACTGATCAAGAAGATCGAAGCGCCCGACCCGCATACCGTACGCTTTGTGCTGAACCGCGCCGACGCCACCTTCCTGGCCACCTTGAGCATGGGCTTCGCTTCGATCTACTCGGCTGAATACACCGCGCAACTGCTCAAGGCCGGTACTCCGGAGAAGCTCAACACCCAGCCGGTCGGTACCGGCCCGTTCGTGTTCAAACGCTTCCAGAAAGATGCCGTGGTGCGCTATGCCGGCAACCCGGACTACTTCGCCGGCAAGCCGGCCATCGACACCTTGGTCTATGCGATCACTACCGACGCCAATGTGCGCCTGCAGAAGGTACGGCGCAACGAGTGCCAGATCGCCCTGTCGCCCAAGCCGCTGGATATCCAGGCAGCCAACGAAGACAAGAACCTCAAGGTCGAGAAAACTGAAGCCTTCATGACGGCCTTCGTGGCGATCAACAGCCAGCATCCGCCTTTTGACAAAGCCGAGGTACGCCAGGCCGTGAATCTGGCCTTCGACAAGGCCAACTACCTCAAGGCGGTGTTTGAAGGCACCGCCGAGAGCGCCGCCGGCCCTTACCCACCCAATACCTGGAGCTATGCCAAGGATCTGCCCGGCTACGCCCACGATATCGCCAAAGCCAAGGCACTGGTGGCCAAGGCCGGCGTGAAAGAAGGCACCAAAACCACGATCTGGACCCGGCCATCGGGCAGCCTGCTCAACCCTAACCCGTCGCTGGGCGCCCAACTGCTGCAGGCAGACCTGAAGCAGATCGGTATTGATGCCGAGATCAAGATCATTGAATGGGGCGAGCTGATCCGCCGCGCCAAGGCCGGTGAGCATGACCTGCTGTTCATGGGCTGGGCGGGCGATAATGGCGACCCGGACAACTTCCTGACCCCGCAATTCTCTTGCGCTGCGGTGCAGTCGGGCACCAACTTCGCCCGCTACTGCGACAAGACCCTCGACAAGCTGATCAGCGATGGCAAGGCCACCAGCGACCAGGCTGCGCGCAGCAAGCTCTATGAGCAGGCGCAGGCGCAGATCCAGCAGCAAGCCTTGTGGTTGCCCTTGGCGCACCCTACCGCCGCCGTACTGACCCGTAGGGAGGTCAGCGGCTATCAGGTCAACCCGTTTGGTCGTCAGGACTTCTACAAGGTACAAGTGAAGTAACCGGCCACCCCACAGCGCTTGCCTGCACCGGCAAGCGCTGCCCCGCCCGGCCCATCAAAGGCACAATCCTGCCATTGTCTCCTCCAGGGTGACAGTCAAACGCTTTTCAGCCGATTTATCCCATCCAGGTAAATCCTTAATCTGTGTCCAAGTTGAACGCAACGCCACTTACCCCACAACTTCTCAGATAAAGGATCTACCCCATGGCCAACTTCACCTACAACCGCCTGAACAAAGACGACGCCGCTGTACTGCTGATCGACCACCAGACCGGCCTCATTTCGCTGGTGCAGGACTTCTCGCCCAACGAGTTCAAGAACAACGTGCTGGCGCTGGGTGACCTGGCCAAATTCTTCGAGCTGCCAACCATCCTCACCACCAGCTTCGAGCAAGGCCCCAACGGCCCGCTGGTGCCGGAGCTCAAAGAGCAGTTCCCGGATGCGCCGTACATCGCCCGCCCTGGCCAGATAAACGCCTGGGACAACGAAGACTTCGTCAAGGCGATCAAGGCCACCGGCCGCAAGCAACTGATCATCGCCGGTGTCGTCACCGACGTGTGCGTGACCTTCCCGGTGCTGTCGGCCCTGGAAGAAGGTTTTGAAGTGTTCGTGGTGACCGATGCTTCCGGCACCTTCAATGAAACCGTGCAACAGGCCGCGTGGAACCGCATGAGCCAGGCTGGCGCCCAACTGATGAACTGGTTCTCGGTGGCGTGTGAGCTGCACCGCGACTGGCGCAACGATATCGAAGGCTTGGGCAACCTGCTGAGCCAGCGTATTCCCAACTACCGCAACCTGATGAACAGCTACTCGGCGCTGAGTGCGCGCTGAGTCCGAACAACCATCCAACAAAAAGCGGCGCCCATTCAGATGGGCGCCGCTTTGTTTGTCTGACGCGCGAGAGCGGTCAGAACTGGGTCCGCAAGGTCAGCGACAGGCTGCGAGGATCACCGTAGATCGCCCCGGCATAGAAGCCATAGCGGGTGAAGTAGTGCTTGTCGAACAGGTTGTTGGCGTTCAGGGTCAGTGCGGTGTCGTCCGTGATGTCATAGCGGGCCATGGCATTCCAGATCGCATAACCGGACCAGTTGACGTCGCTGGCGCTGCGGCTCACGCCGTTGGTGGGCTGGCCGGCCGGGGTCGACAGTGCGCGGATGTTGGTCTGTGCAGTCACACCGGTACCCACGGTCAGACGATCCAGCGCGCCAGACAGGTGGTAGGTGGTCGACAGTTTGAACAGGTGCGAAGGGTCACTGCGGCCGTCGGAATCGAGGCGCCGAAAGTGCAGCCAGGTGTAGCCGCCGTAGACGTTCCAGTTCGGCGTGATCGCCCCGGCCACTTCCAGATCGATACCGTCGGTTTCCACCCCGGAGCCGGCCTTGTAGGCCTGCGCGCCGGTCGGGGTCAGGCTGGCGCCATCGGTAACGGCCTTGTTGTCCTGCTGGGTGCGGAAATATGCAGCCTGGGCATTCAGGCGACCGTCGAACCACTCACCCTTGATCCCGGTTTCGTAGCTCTTGCCACGAATCGGCTCGATCTTGCTGCCGCCGGCGTCTTCCTGAGTCTGCGGGGTGAAAATGTCGGTATAGCTGGCATACAGCGAGTAGTTGTCGTTGAGGTCGTACACCGCGCCCAGGTATGGGGTGACGATGCCGTTCTCGCTCTGGCTGCTGCGTGCCCCGGAGGTGGCGATGGTCACTGCGTCGTAGTTGCTGGTGCGCGCCCCGGCAATCACCGACAGCGGGTCGGTGATGCTGATCCGGGTTGCCGCATACATACCCTGCAGGCGCGTGGTGGTCTTGCTGTGCAGGCCGGTCTGGCGGGCATCGATGTAGTAATCGTCATTCACACCGTTGCGCCAATCGCTGAGCGCAAAACCGTTGTTGCCACGGAACTGGCAGCCCAGCGCTGGCGCACTGGTGCGCAGGGCGCTGGACATGGTGCAGCTGTATTGCGGCGACCAGGCCACGGTGCGGCTGTCGTTGTAGCCGAACATCGCCTGATGGGTACGGCCGAACAGCTGGAACGGGCCGCTCAGATCAATCTGGCCGGACTGTTGAGTGGTGTCAGTCGAGCTGTGCAGGCCATTGAGTACCGCACCGCTGCCATCGCGGTTGAAGTAACCGACATAATTGCCGCCCGACGACGAGTTGACCTTGGCCAGGCCGCGGTGGTTAAGGGCGTCGGTGGTGGTCTGCGCCAGATTGACGTTCAGGGTCCAGTCATTGTCGAAGCGATGGGTCAGCGAGCCGAACGCGGTACGGGTGGTGTACTCGCCAAAGCTCCAGCTCGGCACCACGTTGGTGCTGCGCGGCAGGTCGGTCTTGCTGCCGTCACCGTACCAGATCGGGATATTGGCACCCCAGCCGCCGCCGACAATCTTGTAATACTCATACTGAAAGCCGGCGCCAAGGGTGGTGGCGTCATCCAGATCGAACTCGACATTGGCCAGCGCTGCCCGCGAACGGTCGGACTGCTCGTCGCGGAACGAGTTGGCCTCCTGCTGGGAAACCACAAAGCGCGAACGCAGACGACCATCTTCCGACAGCGGCAGGTTCAGGTCGGCGCCCAGGCGGGCCTTGTCCCAACTGCCGTAGGTCACGTAGGCGCTGCCGCCGAACTCGCGGGTCGGACGCTTGCGGATCAGGTTGACGGTGGCTGACGGATCTCCGGTGCCGCCCAGCAGGCCGTTGGCGCCGCGGACCACGTCCATGCGCTCGTACATGTCCATGTTCAGCGACGAACCGGCGCCGCTGAAATCCGACCCCCCCGGATACTGCAGGCCATCGACCTTCCAGTTGCTGATGGCGTAGCCACGGGCGCGGTATTCGGTACGCCCGCCGACCTCCAGCTTGCTCATGCTTACCCCCGGCGCGGCGTCCAGTGCCTGCTCCATATTGGTGATATTGCGGTCGGTCATCTGCTCCTGAGTGATGGTGGTCACCGACTGCGGGGTCTGCCGTGGGGTCAGCTTAAGGCCGGTGGAACTGCTGGTGCTTTTAACCGTGTAACCGGCCTGGCCGGTGGCATCCTGTTCGGTGTAGGCGCTGTCGCGGACATCAATGGCGTTGAGTTCGACAGCGTCGGCCGCGTTGACACTGTGACTGGCAATCAGTGCGCTCAGGCCCAGGCCGATCAGCACGTTAGAGCGCTTGAGGGTGAAAATGTCGGTAGGGTTGGCAGGAGGATGGAGGGTGGTAGAAGAGGTGCTGCCCAAGTGAGTCATTGTAATCGCTTCGTGTTTGCAGTTAGGTTTTGATACGATTTTTATCAACCACCTCACTTCGCTGTACCGCGCGTATGTATGGGCTTGTAATGGAATGTAATGAGCGCGACACCTCGCCACCCGGATTGCCACCACAATCAGGCGAAACCTTGCTGGTGGTCGATGATGATGACGAGATCCGCGAGCTGCTCTGCGACTACCTCAGCGAGGCCGGTTATCGTGTGTTGGCGGCCGCCGACGGCCAGCAGATGTGGCAGTGCCTGCGCGAGCAAACCGTAGACCTGTTGATCCTGGACCTGATGCTGCCCGGCGAGGACGGCCTGAGCCTGTGCCGCCAGTTGCCACGCGATTCGAGCATGGGCGTGATCATGCTATCGGCCCGGGGCGCAGCGCTGGACCGGGTGATCGGCCTGGAGGTCGGTGCCGACGACTACCTGGCCAAGCCGTTCGAGCCCCGCGAGTTGCTGGCGCGAATCAAGGCCGTGCTGCGGCGCGCGACGCGCCTGGCCCCCGAGTCCCCTGCCCGCCCGGACAAGACTCAGCACTTTGCCGGCTACCGGCTCGACCACGCCCGCCGCGAACTGACCCTGCCGGACCAGCGCCAGTTGCCGTTGCCACGCTCCGATTACCGGGTGCTCAGCGAGTTGCTCAATGCCCATGAAGAAGTGCTGACCCGTGAGCAGCTCACCCGCAGCGCCTTCGGCCGCGCCTATCAGCCCGACGACCGCTCGGTGGACATGTGCATCAGCCGGCTGCGTCAGTCATTCAAAAGCGATGAGCGTGCCAGCGTGCAGATTGTCACCATTCGCAATGAAGGCTATCTGTTGAGCATCACCGGTCCCGCGTCCTGAGATGCGGCGTTTTTTGCAATGACTGTGACGAAAAGCAGGCATATCGTCAGAAAAAAACAGCGTGTAGCTTGAAATCCAGACAGGTAAGGCCTACCGTTGGCACCAGCTCATCTACCAGCCTTAGGGTGTCAGTGTAGAAGGAGTAACGGCCCCGTCCTCCTGTGGAGGGCGCGGCCAGCCTAACTCTCTTGACTGTAGCGCTCCCAACGCTGCTCCAGTTTCTTCTGCTGATGCTCTCGTTCGACTGGATAGGCCGTCCAAGGCAGGGTGTAGTCCTTGCGCTCTTCCAGCACCACCAAGTATTGGGCTTCGGCAAACCATATCAATACACGAGTAGTTGAGCCTTTCGGTTCACGCCAGATCTTTAGCCTTGTATCGGCAGCATTTTCTATTATTGGTCTGGGCCAGCGAATACGCTCGCAACGCCGCAAATCAGGCAGGCGCTCCGCTTCGTCGTGCCCCTCTGAAATCATGTGCCAAAACGTAGCCTCCTTGCCCTGAATAACCGGATGACGCTTCAAGCCAAGACGCTTACCAGCGAATACGGGTTTCGAAACCACAAAGTCGGCACAAAATATCTCGTAGATCGCATCCAGATAACGAGAAAAATCGCCACCATAAGTTTTCAGTTCTTCCAGTTCAGGCAGCCATCCCGGCAGGCTCATAAGTCTTGGCTCCCGCTCCAGAAGAACAGGTTGAACTTGGACTCACGCAGCAACGTGTTCTGCTCCAGGTTATAGCGGCTACGCTCGCGAATTCGCGCAATCAGTCGCTGCTTGGCTTCGCTGCCACACAGTCCGCGATGCAGGTAGGACAGCGCGCCAATGAGCAAGTCGGCCAACTGCAATTGTTCTGCCTCATGAGAGTGAATGCGCTGTACACGGCGGATTACCTTGCGAGAAAAGTCATAGGCGTTGTGGGCCAGCGCCTCGTGGAGTCTGGTGACCTTCTCATGCCCTAATGTGTCTTTGATATCGATGTAGACATGGTATCCAGCGTCTGGGTCGAAGATGGTCTTGAGCATCGAGAAGTAAATCTTGTAGTACCAGTCGTCATGGCTTTGCCGGTACTGCCGGTGGTTGAGACAAGCCTTGTCGGCAACAACCAACGCACGAAAGTGCAGATCGTCATCGTCAAAAAAATAGTCGATACAGTCCAGGTAGAACTGCAGTTTGGCGGAGCCCACCTTGGTCCACTTGATTTCGAAATCGCGGGGCAGTTTATGTCTTGATTTGATTTCACGTAGACGCCGGGCGATCTCCAGGCGTTTTGCCTCTGGACACCAGACAGCGCCCAGCACCATGGCGCGCTGACCGTCATTCTCCAGGTGGCAGGATTCGTCACAATAGATATTGAAGGTTTCGTTCATTGCTGTACTGCTGGCCGTTAGGGTTGCCGAATGTACTCTGTTTGCTCATAGCCATGGGCCAGAGCGATCAGGCTTCAGTCATCGTTTTCCTGGCTCGCCTGCTCCAGTGTTTATTGACTCAGAGCCGTCCGAACGGCAAGGTGCAGACTTTCTGTCATCCGCAATGAAGGCTATCTGTTGAGCATCACCGGTCCCGCGTCCTGAGATGCGGCGCTTTCTGCAAAGGCTATGGCCCAAAACCCTGTTCGCCCAGTTGCTGGTGATCATGGTTTTTGGGGTGCTGGGCATTCAGCTGGCATCGAGCAGTATCTGGTTCGATGTGCGTTTTGCGCAGGTTCTGGAAGCGCCCGTACGGCTTATGGCGCGTGACACTGCGGCGATCATCGAGCAGATTGACTGCCGTGCGCCCGAACAGCTTCAGGTTCGCACCCATTACCAGTTGCGCTGCCTGTCAGATGCACCGCCCCGTGTGCCCGGCGGTGAACCCAGCCGCGCCCAGCGGCGCATTGAATTACTGCTCGGTCAGGCGTTGCGCATTGAAACCGGACGCGATTACCCGCTGCGCCTGCTCAGCGCGACCCTGACCGATACGCAGGGTCAGCCGATCGTCTGGCATAGCCTGTTCGGCCTGCGCACCGCCCAGGCGCACTTGCGCTTTGCGCTCCAACTGCCGGACCAGCGCTGGCTGCACGTCGAGGCGCAGGAAATGCAGGGCTGGAGCGGCGAGTCGGCATGGGTGCTGATTGCCGATTATCTGTTGCGGGTGTATGCCCTGCGCATTCTGGCCGTGCTGGTGATCTGTCTGGTGGCGGTGCGTCTGTGCCTGCGCCCGCTCAAGCGTCTGGGCGAGGCTGCCATGGCGCTGGGCGACAATCTCGAACAGCCACCCTTGACCATCGAAGGTTCGCAAGAGGTTCGCCAGGCCGCTTTGGCCTTCAACAGCATGCAGCAGCGCCTCAAAGCCATGCTCGATGACCAGGCCTATTTCCTGGCGGCCGTATCCCACGATTTGCGTACCCCGCTGACCCGCATGCGTCTGCTGATCGAGCGGGTCAGCGAAGAGCGTCCTCGCGAGCGGCTGCGGCACAATATTGTCGAAATGGAGCGCATGATCGCCCAGGTGCTCGATTATTTGCAGAGCGCCGATAAGCACACCGTGCAGCCTGTCGATATCGACGAGCTGCTCGCTCGCTTGTGCGATGAGCTGTGCAGCGCTGAGGAACCCTTGCCTGTCAGCGGACGTGGCGGCGTGGTGCAGGTCAATGAGCTGTTGCTGCAACGCTGCCTGCAAAACCTGCTGAGCAATGCCTTGCGCTACGCCCGGCAGGTCAGTCTCAACGTGCAATCGGACGACCAGCACCTGCACATCGAGATCCTCGACCGCGGCCCCGGCATTGCCGAGCAACAACTGCCAACCATCACCGACCCGTTCGTACGCGGTGAAGCCTCTCGCAACCAGCGTTCCGGCGGCTACGGTCTGGGCCTGAGCATCGCCAAACGCATCGCCATGCTGCATGGCGGCCGTCTGATGCTGCGTAACCGCCAGGCTGGCGGGCTGTCGGTCAGTGTGCTCCTGCCGCTACATGAGGCCGCGCTCAACCAGTGACAACGGCTCGCCCTCGCCGACGATCACATGGTCGAGCACCACCACATCCACCAGCGCCAGTGACTCCATAAGGCGCTTGGTCAGCTCGATGTCGGCCCGGCTCGGATCGCTGACTCCGGAGGGGTGGTTATGGCACAGGATCAGGCTGGCCGAATTGTGTGCCAGGGCGCGTTTGACCACTTGGCGCGGGTGAACATAGGCCGCATTGATCGTTCCATGGAACAGCACCTCGAACGCCAGTACCCGATGCTTGCTGTCGAGAAACAGGCAGGCGAACACTTCGTGAGGCTCATGGCGCAGCTGTGATTTCAGATAGGTGCGAACCTGCTGCGGGTTTTCCAGCGCCGACGCATGGCGCACGCTTTCAGCCAGGTGCCGACGGGCCATTTCCAGCACCGCCTGGAGCTGGGAGAACTTCGCCGGGCCAAGCCCCAGGTGTGAACTGAATGCATCGAGGTCGGCCTCCAGCAACGCGCGCAGGCTGCCGAATTCATTCAACAGATGCCGGGCCAGATCGACAGCACTTTTGCCCGATACACCGGTACGCAGAAAAATGGCCAGCAGTTCTGCATCGGAAAGGCTCTGCGCGCCCATGCCAAGCAGGCGCTCGCGCGGACGCTCCGCAGCAGGCCAGTCTCGGATACTCATGCACCACCTCCTTGTGTTCAGGCGCGGCGCAAACAAAGGGCCGCGCACGTCCCACCAGCTAGTACCGCAGATCGCAACGGCTCGCCAGCTTTTGCCGGGCCAGAGCCTCACGCGCTGACTTTTCCTACAGAGCTGTGGGCGCCGCTGCTCCACTGCGGACGCTGTGCTATCTTAGCCCGGATTTTTCTGCGGCTACCCGGCACCGGGGCTGCTGCGATTGCGCAACATTGATCAAGACAAGGCAGGCCTATGCAGCGGCTGTATCGAAAACGCATCGTTCTGGGCGTCGGCGGCGGCATCGCGGCCTACAAAAGCGCCGAACTGGTCCGCCGCTTGCGCGACCAGGGGGCCGAAGTGCGGGTCGTCATGACCAAGGGCGGGGCGGAGTTCATCACCCCTCTGACCATGCAGGCGCTCTCGGGACACCCCGTCCATCTGGAGCTGCTCGACCCGGCGGCAGAAGCCGCGATGGGGCATATCGAGCTGGCCCGCTGGGCGGACCTGATTCTCATCGCCCCGGCAACCGCTGACCTGATCGCCCGCCTGGCCCAGGGCATCGCCAATGACCTGTTGACCACTATTGTGCTGGCCACCGACGCCACCGTGGCGATTGCGCCGGCGATGAACCAGGCCATGTGGCGCGACAGCTCGGTGCAGGCCAACACACGGCAGCTCGAAGAGCGCGGCTGGAAAGTGTTCGGCCCGGCATCGGGCAGCCAGGCCTGCGGCGACGTGGGGTTTGGCCGGATGCTCGAGCCCGGCGAGCTGGCGATGTGCGCCGCCGAGTGCTTCCAGCGCCTGAGCCTGACCGGCCAGCACGTGGTGATCACTGCCGGGCCCACTCAGGAAAATATCGACCCGGTGCGTTACATCACCAACCACAGCTCCGGCAAGATGGGCTTTGCCCTGGCCGAAGCGGCCGTGGAAGCCGGCGCGCGGGTGACACTGATCACAGGTCCCGTCAGCCTGCCGACGCCGGACCGGGTCACGCGCATTGACGTGGTCAGCGCCCGCGACATGCTGGCCGCCTGCGAAGCAGCGATTCCGTGCGATCTGTTCATTGCCTCGGCCGCCGTGGCCGACTACCGCCCGGAAGTGGTCGCCCCGCACAAACTCAAGAAAGACCCCAGCACCGGCGACGGCCTGTTGCTGCAGATGGTCCGTAACCCCGACATCCTGGCGACCATCGCGACCCGCCCGGATCGTCCGTTCAGTGTCGGTTTTGCCGCCGAGACCGAGCATTTGCTCGACTATGCTGCACGCAAGCTCAAGGACAAGAATCTCGATCTGATTGTCGCCAACGATGTCGCCAACCCCAGCATCGGCTTCAATAGTGAAGAAAACGCCTGCAGCGTGATCGACCGGGCGTTGCATGCAACGCTCTTTGCCCAGACCAGCAAAGGCAAGATTGCCCGCCAGCTGATCTCTTTTATCGCCGAACGCATGAATCAGGTTTAACTACGAATGCACGCTCTACAAGCCAAGATCCTCGACCCCCGCATTGGCAGCGACTTCCCTCTTCCGGCCTACGCCACCAGCGGCTCGGCCGGCCTTGACCTGCGCGCCATGCTGCAGCAGGACACCGTGCTGGAGCCCGGCCAGACCCTGCTGATTCCCACTGGCCTGTCGATCTACGTCGAGGACCCGGGCCTGGCCGCGCTGATTCTGCCGCGTTCGGGGCTGGGCCATAAGCACGGCATCGTGCTGGGCAACCTGGTCGGCCTGATCGACTCGGACTATCAGGGCGAACTGATGGTCTCGTGCTGGAACCGCGGCCAGACTCCGTTCACCATCGCGGTTGGCGAGCGCATCGCGCAGTTGGTGCTGGTGCCGGTGGTGCAGGCCCGTTTCGAGCTGGTCGAGGAGTTCCAGCAGACCCAGCGCGGTGCCGGCGGCTTCGGTCACTCAGGCAGTCATTGACAGATTTGCACAGGCAACCCCGGATTCAGGACGAATAATCGGAGAGCAGTCGGGTGGAAGGCAGTCAGCGCAGCATCAACCAGCATTCGTCTGCCGAAGGGCAAAAGCCTTCTGCATCTGCCTTGCACGCCTTGCTGCCCGGTCTGATTCCGGCGTTTGCCGGCCTGGCGGCGGCGCTGGTACTGATCACCGTCGGCCTGGCCAGCAGCCCGCAACAGCATGACCAGCAGATCCAGGCCTGGGGTAACAGCCAGGCGCTGGCGATCAATCTGGCCTTGCGCCAGATCGGTGCCGACACCCAGGCGGCCGCCAACAATCCCGCCCTGTTGCAGGCCCTGCAGAGTCATGATGAGCAGGCCCGCAGCGTTGTGCAGGAGCGGCTGCGTTACTGGGACGGCCTGATCGGCGCACGGATCGATGCCAAAGGCCTGGCCGACATCGACACCCAGAGCAGCTTGCCGGTCAGCTACTCGACCCTGGACCTGCTCAACAAGGCGATTCAGGGTCAGGCACCGGTGCCGGAGGCACGCAAGATCGGCGAGCGCTGGGTCATTTACAGCGTGGCAGCGCTGCGCAGCGACCCGAGCCAGCCGGCCAGCGGCACCTTGTTGCTGGCCTTCGACCCCAAGCGTCTGCTCAACGCCATTCCAGGCATTCCCGAAGACGCCGGGCAAGTGGTGTTAAGCCAGCAGTTCGGCAACGGTCCGGAGCAGGTTTTCCTGCAGCGCGGGCTGGCCGGTGCCGGCAAGCCGCAGGTTTTCGAGACCGGCTATCCGGGCTGGCGGCTTGAATTCACCCCGGGTCCGGCCTTGCACAACCCGATCCCCTGGCTATTGCTCGGCCTGGCTTTGCTGGTCGCCCTGGCGGGCAGCGTGCTGGGGCTGTACCTAAACGAGCGCCGCCTGCAAAGGCTGATCGTCGACGACACCCGGCAACTGGATCAATTGGTGCAAGAACTCTCTCGCGGAAAAACCGTCAAACCCTTCGGTTTGAGCCTCCCTGCCCTGCAAGGACTGGCTCAGGCCCTTGCCCGTCTTTCGCTGTACACCGCGCCTCACGCGGCTACTGGCGACAGAAGCGGCGCAAAACCCGACACCTCTGAAGGCAGCGTTGCAGTATCGCCCCCGGCCGCCAAGCCTGGCACCGCCTGGAGCGATCCGCTGTTCCAGAACACCGATATCCTTGATATCGACATTCTCGACGACAACCAGGATCTCCCGAGATCGGAGCACACCCTCTTTATGAACAGCCCAGCATCCGTGGCACCCCAGCTTCCCGAGTCGATCTTCCGCGCCTATGACATTCGCGGTGTGGTCGGCGATACCCTGCACGCTGAAACCGCCTACTGGATCGGTCGGGCCATCGGCGCCCAGAGCCTGGCCGAGAACGAACCCAACGTCAGCGTGGGTCGCGATGGCCGTCTGTCTGGCCCGGAACTGTCACAACAACTGATTCAGGGGCTGCATGACGCCGGTTGTCATGTCAGCGATGTCGGCCTGGTCCCGACTCCGGCGCTGTACTACGCCGCCAACGTGCTGGCCGGCAAGACTGGCGTGATGCTCACCGGCAGCCACAACCCCAAGGACTACAACGGTTTCAAGATCGTCATCGCAGGCGACACCCTGGCCAACGAACAGATCCAGGCCCTGCTTGAGCGCATCAAAACCAACAACCTGACCGAGCAAAAAGGCAGCATCACCAAGGTCGACATCCTCGAGCGCTACTACCAGCAGATCACCCAGGACATCGCCCTGGCCCGCCGCCTCAAGGTGGTGGTCGACTGCGGCAACGGCGCTGCCGGGGTCATCGCGCCGCGGCTGATTGAAGCGCTGGGCTGTGAAGTGATTTCCCTGTTCGAGGAAGTCGACGGCAATTTCCCTAACCACCACCCCGATCCGGGCAAGCTGGAAAACCTTCAGGACCTGATTGCCAAGGTCAAGGAAACCGGCGCCGACCTGGGCCTTGCCTTCGACGGCGACGGCGACCGCGTGGGGGTGGTGACCAACGAGGGCAATGTGGTCTTCCCTGACCGCCTGCTGATGCTGTTCGCGCTGGACGTGCTGGAGCGCAATCCGGGCGCCGACATCATCTTCGACGTCAAGTGCACCCGCCGCCTGACCCCGTTGATCAGTGAGCACGGCGGTCGTCCGGTGATGTGGAAAACCGGCCACTCGCTGATCAAGAAACAAATGAAGAAAAGCGGCGCGTTGCTGGCGGGCGAGATGAGCGGCCACATCTTCTTCAAGGAGCGTTGGTTCGGTTTCGATGACGGTATCTACAGCGCTGCACGGCTGCTGGAAATCCTCAGCCAGAAAACCGAAACCGCCGAACAGCTGTTCGCCTCTTTCCCGGATGACGTTTCCACCCCAGAGATCAATATTAAGGTGACCGATGTCACCAAGTTCAGCATCATTGAGGCTCTGGAGAAACAGGCCCAGTGGGGCGACGCCAAACTGACCAGCATCGACGGTGTCCGTGTCGATTATCCGAAAGGCTGGGGTCTGGTGCGTGCGTCCAACACCACGCCGGTGCTGGTGCTGCGCTTCGAAGCCGAAACCGAGGCTGAATTGCAGCGCATCCAGAACGTTTTCCATACCGAGCTCAAGAAAGTTGCGCCGGACCTCGACTTGCCGTTCTGATAGTTTGATCTTTGACTGGAGCCCCGAATGACCCTCGAACGTGATGCCGCTTCTAACGTCGCCAAGGTATTGTCCGAAGCACTGCCATACATCCGCCGTTTCGTTGGCAAGACGCTGGTAATCAAGTACGGCGGCAACGCCATGGAAAGCGAAGAGCTGAAAACCGGCTTTGCGCGCGATATCGTGCTGATGAAAGCGGTCGGTATCAACCCGGTGGTCGTTCACGGCGGCGGTCCGCAGATCGGTGACCTGCTCAAGCGCCTGTCCATTGAAAGCCACTTCATCGACGGCATGCGGGTGACCGACTCGCAGACCATGGATGTGGTGGAAATGGTCCTCGGCGGCCAGGTCAACAAAGACATCGTCAACCTGATCAACCGTCATGGCGGCAGCGCCATCGGCCTGACCGGCAAGGACGCCGAGCTGATTCGTGCGAAGAAGCTCACCGTTACCCGCCAGACGCCGGAAATGACCAAGGCCGAAATCATCGACATCGGTCACGTTGGCGAAGTGGTCGGGGTCAATACCGACCTGCTGAACATGCTGGTCAAGGGCGACTTCATCCCGGTGATCGCGCCGATCGGTGTCGGCCCGAACGGTGAGTCGTACAACATCAATGCCGATCTGGTCGCCGGCAAGGTTGCCGAAGCCCTCAAGGCCGAGAAACTGATGCTGCTGACCAACATTGCCGGCCTGATGGACAAGCAAGGTGAAGTCCTGACCGGCCTGACCACCGAACAGGTCGATGGCCTGATCGCTGACGGCACCATCTACGGCGGCATGCTGCCGAAGATCCGTTGCGCGCTGGAAGCGGTGCAGGGCGGCGTACACAGCTCGCACATCATCGATGGCCGTGTGCCCAATGCCGTACTGCTGGAAATCTTCACCGACAGCGGCGTGGGTACGCTGATCACCAACCGCAAGCGTCACTGATTGCGGTCATTGCGATAATAAAAAGGCCCCGTCAGTGCGAACTGACGGGGCCTTTTTACTGCGTTACTGCAGCAGGCTGGAGACCCGCGCCCGCAACTGGGCGAAGTCTGACTCTGCCTGCTGACGCGCCTGCTGATAACGACTGATCTCGGCCTTGAGCGCATTGTGCTGATCGCGCAGGTCGTTCATCTGGTCAATCAGGTTCTGCGGCACCGGGCGCCCTGCCCGTTCCAGATCGGCGGCCTGGCCCTGCAGGCTGGCCTGCTGGGCAGCCAGGCCCTGGGTATTGCCTAGGGCCACGCCGATCAGGGCGTCGATCTCTGCCAGCTTGCGAGCCTTGGCGCGCTCGACATCATCGACACTGCGATACTGGCGCAATAACTGCGCATCGGCACCGGCCTGGGCCTTGGCCGCCTCGGCCTGACGAATCTGCTCGGCACTGGGGGCCGGCGGGACTACCTGTACCACTCGCCCCTGGGCGTTGAGTACCTGATAGCCTTTGCCTGCGTACTCCGGCGGCACGCCCTGGCGATCCATGACGGTTATGCCACGGCTGTCGACATAGCGATAGAGCAGCACCTCAGGGGGCTCGGCAGCCATTGCCGCGCTCTGGCCCAAGCTGCCCAGCAGCAACACCAGCCCGGTAGCCTGCACGACGCGCCGCGACGTGCTGCTCAGGTTTCGATCACTGCGGTGCTTTGCCCAGCCGGTCATAGGTTTCCCTCAGACGCCGTATTGCGCCCTGTACGCTTGAACTGCAGGCAGGTGTTGCTTGAGTTGTGGGTCGTCGGCGAGAAATTCCAGCACCTGGTTGAGCGAGACGATGCTCACGACCGGAATGCCGAAGTCGCGCTCGACTTCCTGAATCGCCGACAACTCGCCGTTGCCACGCTCCTGGCGGTTCATCGCGATCAGCACGCCGGCCGCCGTAGCGTCCTGGGCCTGGATGATCTGCATGACCTCACGAATCGCGGTACCGGCGGTAATCACGTCATCAATGATCAGCACATTGCCGGTCAAAGGTGCGCCGACCAGGCTGCCGCCCTCGCCGTGGGCCTTGGCTTCCTTGCGGTTGAAGCACCAGGGCAGGTCCCGGTCGTGATGCTCGGCCAGCGACACGGCGGTAGCGGCCGCCAGCGGAATGCCCTTGTAGGCCGGGCCGAACAGCACGTCGAAGTCGATCCCGCTGTCAACGATCGCCGAGGCGTAGAACCGCCCCAGTTGCGCCAGTGCGGCGCCGCTGTTGAACAGGCCGGCATTGAAGAAGTAAGGGCTGGTGCGCCCTGACTTGAGAGTGAACTCACCGAAGCGCAGCACGCCGCGATCGATGGCAAAACGAATGAAATCGCGTTGATACGCTTGCATGAAAAAGCCCTGAAAGCACGGATTTAGCTAATTGATTAGACCTCGGGTATCATACACGCACGTGATTTTTGGGGCCATTTATGCGGATCATCAGTGTGAACGTAAATGGCATTCAGGCTGCAGTCGAGCGTGGTTTGCTCAGCTGGCTGCAAGCTCAGAATGCCGACGTCATCTGCCTTCAGGACACCCGCGCCTCCGCCTTTGAACTGGATGATCCAGCCTACCAGCTGGATGGTTACTTCCTGTATGCATGCGAAGCCGAGGTGCCTGCCCAGGGCGGCGTGGCGCTTTACTCGCGGTTGCAGCCAAAGGCGGTCATCAGCGGTCTGGGTTTCGAGACCGCTGACCGCTACGGGCGTTACCTGCAGGCAGATTTCGACAAAGTCAGCATTGCCACCCTGTTGTTGCCTTCGGGCATGAACGGCGATGAAGACCTGAATCAGAAATTCAAGCTTATGGATGACTTCGGCAAGTATCTGGACAAGCAGCGTCGCAAGCGCCGCGAGTACATTTACTGCGGTTCGCTGTATGTTGCCCAGCAGAAGCTCGACATCAAGAACTGGCGCGACAGTCAGCAGTCGCCAGGCTTCCTTGCGCCGGAGCGCGCCTGGATGGACGAGATCGTCGGCAATATGGGTTATGTGGATGCACTGCGTGAAGTCAATCGTGAAGGCGATCAGTACAGCTGGTGGCCGGACAGCGAACAGGCCGAGATGCTCAATCTGGGCTGGCGCTTCGACTATCAGATTCTGACACCGGGCCTGCGCCGTTTCGTACGCAGCGCACGCCTGCCTCGCCAGCCGCGCTTCTCGCAGCACGCGCCGCTGATCGTGGACTACGACTGGACACTGACCACCTGATTGAGGGTCAGCCACCAGACGACAAAAAGCCGACATGATGTCGGCTTTTTATTGGGCGAAGGCTTGGGTCTACGCCGTAGGAGCGGCTTTAGCCGCGAAGCCTTCGCAGCTAAAGCTGCTCCTACACCGGGCGCCAGGTGAACGGGTAGCGGTAGTTCAGGCCGTCATTGGCTTTTACGCCGCCAATGATGGTCAGCACCAAGGCGCCCAGGCCGACCAGCATCAACAGGGGTATGCCGATCACCACGAACACCAGCATGAAGCTGATGGTCGCGGCAATGCTGACGGTGATCTGGAAGTTCAGCGCTTCACGGCCCTGAGCGTCGATAAACGGGTCGGACTCTTTCTTGAGCTGCCAGAGCACCAGCGGCCCCAGCAGGTTGCCGAACGGAAAGACCAGCCCGAAAAACGCCGACAGATGACAAAGCATCGCCCACTGCCGCGCTTGCGGGCCTGGCTTGTGCAGCGAGGGTTGTTGGCTGTCAGTCATTTCAGGTCCCCGGGTCGGTGTCTCAGTCAGCCAGCGCGGCGCGCTGCAGTTCGAATATTTCGGCCATGCCTTTGCGTGCCAGTTCCAGCATCGCGTTGAGTTCTTCGGGCTGGAACGGCGCTCCTTCGGCGGTGCCCTGGACTTCGATGAAGCCGCCGGCACTGGTCATCACCACGTTAAGGTCGGTTTCGGCGGCGGAGTCTTCGGGGTAATCCAGGTCAAGTACCGGCTCGCCCTGATAGATACCGACCGACACGGCGCCGACCATCTGCTTGAGCGGATCGCCCGCCTTCAGGCCGCCGCGTTTCTTGACCACTTTGAGGGCGTCGATCAGCGCGACCATGGAACCGGTGATCGACGCGGTTCGGGTGCCGCCATCGGCCTGGATCACGTCGCAGTCGACGTACAGGGTGATGTCGCCCAGCTTGGACATGTCCAGTGCCGCGCGCAACGAACGGCCGATCAGGCGCTGGATTTCGAGGGTCCGGCCGCCCTGCTTGCCACGACTGGCTTCGCGCTGGTTACGCTCGCCGGTGGCGCGCGGCAGCATGCCGTATTCGGCGGTCAGCCAGCCCTGGCCCTGGCCTTTGAGGAAACGCGGTACGCCGTTTTCGACGCTGACCGTGCAGATGACCTTGGTGTCCCCGAACTCGACCAGTACAGAGCCCTCGGCGTGTTTGGTGTAGTTGCGGGTGATACGGATCGGGCGCAGTTGATCGGCAGCGCGACCACTTGGACGTTTCATCTGGCAATACCTGTACAGGACGGAAAACTGCCGAGCATTATAGGGGCTGTCGAGCTTCAATCGCGAATTGCTTTGCCTGACCGGTCGCGATCCATAAATACCGGAACCCTGACCAGCGGCCGGCATCTGTATGCATCAGCCGTTTGGGCGCCAGCCTCGCCTGCGTTACAATCCTGCGCTTTTGCAGCCTGTCGACTTTCACGACTTCCACGCCGCCTGCGACCGGGCTGCGCGTGGGACTCAATAGAGGTACACCCCATGGTGCACAGCATGACCGCCTTTGCCCGCGCCGAACAGGCCGGAACCCAAGGCACCCTGAGCTGGGAGCTGCGCTCGGTCAACCACCGCTACCTCGAACCCCACCTGCGCTTGCCTGAAGCGTTCCGCGACCTGGAAGGTGCGATTCGTGAAGCGCTGCGTCAAGGGCTGTCACGGGGCAAGGTCGAGTGCACCTTGCGCTTTGTCGAAGAAACGGCCGGCAAACCGCTCCAGGTTGACCGCGAGCGTGCGGCGCAACTGGTCGCCGCCGCCGAGCAGGTTGCCGCGCTGATCCAGCAACCGGCCCCGCTCAACCCGCTGGAAGTACTGGCCTGGCCTGGGGTGTTGGTCGGCGACGCGGCTGATCCCCAGGCACTGAACAGCGCTGCGCTGGCGCTGTTCAGCCAAGCGCTCGAGGAGCTGAAAAACGGTCGGGCGCGTGAAGGCGCGGGCCTGGCAGCGCTGCTCAGCGAGCGACTGGACGCCATCAGCCAGGAAGTCACCACCCTGCGCGCTCTGGTGCCGCAGATGCTGGCTGCGCAGCGGCAGAAGATCCTCGACCGCTTCAATGACATGAAGGCCGAGCTGGACCCGCAGCGCCTGGAGCAGGAAATGGTCCTGCTCGCCCAGAAAAGCGACGTTGCCGAAGAGCTCGACCGTCTCAACACCCATGTCACGGAAGTGCGCCGGGTGCTCAAGACCGGCGGGCAGGCCGGGCGGCGCCTGGACTTCCTGATGCAGGAGCTCAACCGCGAGGCCAACACGCTGGGCTCCAAGGCGTTCGATCCTCGCAGCACCCAGGCCGCGGTCAACCTCAAGGTGTTGATCGAGCAGATGCGCGAACAAGTGCAGAATATTGAGTAAGGCTGAACCCCACATGACCCATAGTACCGGCACCCTGTATATCGTTTCCGCCCCGTCCGGGGCAGGCAAGACCAGCCTGGTCACGGCGCTGATCGCCGACGAGCCGCAAATTCGCGTTTCCGTCTCGCACACCACGCGCGCCATGCGCCCGGGCGAAACCAACGGGGTGAACTACCACTTCGTCGAGCGCGCCGAGTTTCTGCGCATGATCGAGCAGGGCGATTTCCTGGAGCAGGCTGAAGTGTTCGGCAACCTCTATGGCACCTCGCAGAGCAGCCTGCAGCAAGTGCTCGATGCCGGTCACGACCTGATTCTGGAAATCGACTGGCAGGGCGCTGAACAAGTGCGCAACCTGATGCCCGACGCACGCTCGATCTTCATTTTGCCGCCCAGCCGCGAAGCGCTGCGCCAGCGCTTGAACAACCGTGGCCAGGACAGCGACGAGATCATCGAAGGGCGGATGCGCGAAGCGGTCAGCGAGATGAGTCATTACGCCGCTTATGACTACCTGGTGATCAACGACAATTTTGACGTCGCGTTGCAGGATCTGAAAGCCATTTTCCGTGCCAACCGTTTGAGTCAGGCGCATCAGGCGCGTCAGCACCAGGAGCTGCTCAGCCAATTGCTGGCCTGAATCGGCCCGCTTGTGGCTTGCCGCTTGAAGCTTGCCACCGACCGCTTGTACACTACCGAGTCCGCTCGCCCATCCGGGCACCGCGCATACGCATTTGCTACGAGGAATACCATGGCCCGCGTGACTGTTGAAGACTGCCTGGAACACGTCGATAACCGCTTCGAGCTGGTCATGCTCGCTACCAAGCGTTCGCGTCAGCTCGCCACTGGCGGCAAAGAGCCCAAGCTGGCTTGGGAAAACGACAAGCCTACCGTACTTGCCCTGCGCGAAATCGCCGCCGGCCTGATCGACAATGCAGTGATCGCCGAAGCTGAAATCGTCGAAGACGAGCCATTGTTTGCCGCCTTCGAGGACGAGTCCAGCGAGGCCGTTTAAGCCTATGCCGGGTCGATGTGGTACGGCGCAGGGTAAGAGCCATCGGCAGGGGGTAGCGCCTTGCCGAGCATAGACGCCCTCGCCGAACGCATTTCGGCCTATTTAGGCAAGGATCAGGTCAACCTGGTCCGTCGCGCGTATTTCTACGCCGAGCAAGCCCACGACGGCCAGCGCCGTCGCAGCGGCGAAGCCTACGTCACCCACCCTTTGGCCGTCGCCAATATCCTCGCTGACATGCACATGGACCATCAGAGCCTGATGGCTGCGATGCTGCATGACGTCATCGAAGACACCGGCATCGCCAAGGAAGCGCTCAGTGCGCAGTTCGGTGAGACCGTCGCAGACCTGGTCGACGGGGTCAGCAAGCTGACCCAGATGAACTTCGAGACCAAGGCCGAGGCCCAGGCGGAAAACTTCCAGAAAATGGCCATGGCCATGGCCCGCGATATTCGCGTGATCCTGGTCAAGCTTGCCGACCGCCTGCATAACATGCGTACCCTTGAGGTGCTGTCCGGCGAAAAACGCCGGCGAATCGCCAAGGAAACCCTCGAGATCTATGCCCCCATCGCCAACCGGCTGGGCATGCACAGTGTACGCATCGAGTTCGAAGACCTGGGCTTCAAGGCCATGTACCCGATGCGCTCCTCGCGCATTCACCAGGCGGTCAAGCGCGCCCGTGGCAACCGCAAGGAACTGGTCAACAAGATCGAAGAGTCGTTGAGCCACTGTCTGGCAGTGGACGGCATCGAAGGCGATGTCAGCGGCCGCCAGAAACACCTGTACGGCATCTACAAGAAGATGCGCGGCAAGCGCCGGGCCTTCAACGAAATCATGGACGTGTATGCGTTTCGCATCATCGTCGACAAGGTCGATACCTGCTACCGGGTACTGGGCGCCGTACACAACCTCTACAAGCCACTGCCTGGGCGTTTCAAGGATTACATTGCGATCCCCAAGGCCAACGGCTACCAGTCGCTGCATACCACGCTGTTCGGTATGCACGGGGTGCCCATCGAAATCCAGATTCGCACCCGCGAAATGGAAGAAATGGCCAATAACGGCATCGCCGCGCACTGGCTTTACAAGTCCAGTGATGACGAGCAGCCCAAGGGCTCCCATGCCCGCGCCCGGCAATGGGTCAAGGGCGTGCTGGAAATGCAGCAGCGCGCCGGCAACTCGCTGGAATTCATCGAAAGCGTCAAGATCGACCTGTTCCCCGACGAAGTCTACGTGTTCACCCCCAAGGGGCGGATCATGGAGCTGCCAAAAGGCTCCACGGCGGTGGATTTTGCCTACGCCGTGCACACTGACGTCGGCAACAGTTGCATCGCCTGCCGCATCAACCGCCGCCTGGCTCCGCTCTCCGAGCCGCTGCAAAGCGGCTCGACCGTCGAGATCGTCAGCGCGCCGGGTGCCCGGCCGAACCCGGCCTGGCTCAATTTTGTGGTCACCGGCAAGGCCCGTACCCATATTCGCCACGCCCTGAAGCTGCAGCGCCGTTCCGAGTCCATCAGCCTCGGCGAGCGCTTGCTCAACAAGGTACTCAACGGCTTCGAGACCAGCCTGGACAAAGTCAGCGCCGAGCGCGTCCAGGCCGCACTGATCGAGTACCGCGCCGAAGTCCTGGAAGATCTGCTCGAAGACATCGGCCTGGGCAATCGCATGGCCTATGTGGTCGCACGCCGCTTGCTGGGTGACGGCGAGCAACTGCCCAGCCCTGAAGGCCCGCTGGCGATCCGCGGCACCGAAGGCCTGGTGCTCAGTTATGCCAAGTGCTGCACGCCGATTCCGGGCGACCCGATCGTCGGCCACCTGTCGGCGGGCAAGGGCATGGTCGTGCACCTGGAAAACTGCCGCAATATCAGTGAGATCCGCCATAACCCGGAAAAATGCCTGCATCTGTCCTGGGCCAAGGATGTCACTGGCGAATTCAACGTCGAGTTGCGCGTCGAGCTTGAGCACCAGCGTGGCCTGATCGCGCTGCTGGCCAGCAGCGTCAATGCCGCCGACGGCAACATCGAGAAGATCAGCATGGATGAGCGCGATGGTCGCATCAGCGTGGTCCAACTGGTGGTCAGCGTGCACGATCGCGTACACCTGGCCCGCGTCATCAAAAAGCTGCGCGCCCTGGCCGGGGTAACCCGCATCACCCGCATGCGCGCCTGACACCCCTTTAACAGGAGTTCTCATGTCCAAGACTGTCATCAACAGCGACAAGGCACCTGCCGCCATCGGCACCTATTCCCAGGCCATCAAGGCGGGCAACACCGTTTACATGTCCGGGCAGATCCCGCTGGACCCGAACACCATGGAGCTGGTCGACGGCATCGAAGCCCAGATCACCCAGGTCTTCGAAAACCTGAAGTCCGTCGCCGAAGCGGCTGGCGGCTCGTTCAAAGACATCGTCAAACTGAACATCTTTCTCACTGACCTGGGCCACTTCGCCAAGGTCAACGAGATCATGGGCAAGTACTTCGAGCAGCCTTACCCGGCCCGCGCCGCCATCGGCGTTGCCGCACTGCCACGCGGCTCGCAGGTCGAAATGGACGCCATTCTGGTCCTTGAGTAAACCGCCCCGGCGCAGCGTCCAGGCGCTGCGTCATCCTGTGCAAAGAAAGGATTCCCTTATGCGTCGTGCGCTTGCCCTTACGCTGTTGGCCGCACTCGTCAGTGGCTGTGCCAGCCATACCGACGTCAACCCCGATGGTATCTGGATCAATCAGAATGCCATTGATGCCGCCGTCAAAGGCAGCAACATGCGTGAAGCCATGTTGTCCAGCGGCCCGAATCTGGAATGGCAGGTCGACACCAAGGCCGGCCAGGCATCTTTTTCCAATGGCTTTGAGCTCGGCGAAGGCAAGATCATCGAGTCCAAGGCCGGCAAGCTGCGTATCGAGTTCTATGGCAACTTCTTCGAAGACCTGAGCATTGATGGCAGCCAGCTGACCCAGGCGGCCAGCGAGTCAGGTCCTGAGCAGCGCTTCGTCAAACCCAAGGTCAGCCTCGCTGCCGATGCGCCACCGGGCAGCAGCTTTGAGCATGCGCTGTACTCGGCTTATCTGGGCGGCAAATGGACCATTGTCAGTGGCGACGGCCAGGGCAGCAGCGTTCAGTTCTCGCCCGATGGCCGAGTGCAGGGGCTGGGCGGCAACGATCGCTATGCGCTGTGCCTGGCAGGTGACTGTGCAGCCATGAGCGGCGAGTACGACAGCATGTGGCTGGAGCGCGCCGAACAGGGTGCACCGTGGATCTTTGCCCGCAAAGGCCGGCAGCTGGAGATTTTCCAGGCCATCAACACCGCTGAAGCCGATGAAATGCCTCAGCTGCGTCCCGGCCAGCGCCGCTGGCTGCTTGAGCAACAGTAGGAGCCGCTTTAGCGGCGAAGATGTCGCCGCTGCGCCGACCGTTGATCAACCCAGCAACGCCGCATACCCGGCGCGATAATCCGGGTAGCGCGGCGTCCAGCCCAGTGCCCGCGCCCGGGCATTGCTGCAGCGCTTGCTGCCGGCCCGGCGCAACACCTGCTGCTCGGACCATTGGCTAACCCCCAGATACTCGCGCATCCAGGCCACCACCTCGGCCAGCGCTGCCGGCTCGTCATCGACCCCCAGATAGCAATCCTGTAGCACCACACCCTCGGCGTCGGCCTTGAGCAGATGCGCCAGCAAGCCTGCGGCATCGTCGGCGTGAATACGGTTGGCATACACTGGCGGATCAATCGCTACCCGATAGCCCTCGCGCACCTTGCCCGACAGATCGCTGCGGCCTGGACCGTAGATCCCGGCCAGGCGCACGACACTGGCTGGCCAGCCGCAATCGAGTGCCACGCGCTCGGCCTCCAGCAAGACCTGGCCGGAAAACCGCTCAGCCTCAGTGGCTGATGTTTCGTCGATCCATTCGCCTTGCTGTTGGCCGTACACCCCGGTGCTGGAAACAAAGACAACGCGGCGCGGCTGTTGGCCCGACTGGCGCACCCAGCTCAGTGTATGTTGCAGGCCTTCGACATACGCCTGTCGATAGCCGGCCTCATCGCGTTGCGAAGGCGTTGCGCAATACACCAGATAGTCAATGCTGCCGCTTGGCCAGCCCTTGGGCAGAGCCGCTGCAAACAAATCTGCCGCGATACCGGAAATACCTTCCGGCAGCGCGGCAATATTGCGGCGTAGCCCCTGTACATCCCAGCCAAGTGCTTGTAATTCAATAGCCAGACGCGAGCCCACATCACCACAGCCAGCGATCACCACCTTCGGGGTAGACATCAGATTTCTCCTCTCAAGCTCGGCAGTAAATCCATGAAATTTCACAAAATTTAATGCTGTAGCCAAATTTGTGGCAAAAAAAGATACATTATTACTTTAGTTAACAAGAACGATTTGCAATAATGGCCGCCCTTTGTTAACGCACCTGCGCAGTTTCTTCATGATTGCGCATTATGTTCTATATACATTCAGGTCCGGCCAGCATGACACGCACTCCATCACCCGCCTCGCTAACCACGCTTTTCGGCATGTCTCGCGCCTGGCGCGCGGCAGCCGCACTTGTGTTGAGCCTGACGCTCGCCCCGGCAGCCTTTGCCGATCAGGCCGCACCGACCGCCAATAGCGCAGCACCAGCGGCGGCCAGCGCCCCGGCGCCAGCGGGCAATGCCACTGCAGCGCCGAGCGCCACCCCGGCCGTAACGCCCGTGGCGGCTGACGATTCGCTGGCACTTGAGGGCGAGAACAGCCTGGGCATGTCCGCGCATGACCTGTCGCCGTGGGGCATGTACCAGAACGCCGACATCGTGGTGAAGGCCGTCATGATCGGTCTGGCCCTGGCCTCGATCATCACCTGGACCATCTGGATCGCCAAGGGCCTTGAGCTGCTGGGCGCCAAACGTCGCCTGCGCAATGAAGTGCCGAGCCTGAAAAAGGCCCGTACCCTCAGCGAAGCCGCCGAGCTGAACCGTGCCGAAGGCACGCTGGCACATGTTCTGGTGCACGACGCCCTCGAAGAGATGCGTCTATCGGCCAATAGCCGTGAACGCGAAGGCATCAAAGAGCGTGTCAGCTTCCGTCTGGAGCGTATTGTGGCCAACAGTGGCCGGACCATGAGCACCGGCACCGGGGTACTGGCGACCATCGGTTCCACCGCGCCGTTCGTCGGTCTGTTCGGTACCGTATGGGGCATCATGAACAGCTTCATCGGTATCGCCAAGACCCAGACCACCAACCTGGCGGTCGTGGCCCCTGGTATTGCCGAAGCCCTGCTGGCCACGGCCATCGGTCTGGTCGCAGCGATTCCAGCGGTGGTGATCTACAACGTCTTCGCCCGCTCCATCGCCGGTTACAAGGCGCAGGTCTCCGACGCATCGGCTCAGGTGCTGCTGCTGGTCAGCCGTGACCTGGACCACCTGCCAGAGCCAAGCGAGCGCAGCCAACAGCAACCGCAAATGTCCAAGGTGGGCTGACACGTGGGTCTGCATCTGAATGAAGGCGGCGACGATCTCGCCGAGAACCATGAAATCAACGTGACGCCGTTCATCGACGTCATGCTGGTTCTGTTGATCATCTTCATGGTGGCCGCCCCGCTGGCCACCGTGGACATCAAGGTTGACCTGCCGGCCTCAACCGCACAGCCGCAACCGCGACCGGAAAAGCCGGTGTTCCTCAGCGTCAAGGCTGACAAGAACCTGTACCTGGGCAACGATCAGATTCCTCGCGAGCAGATCGGCCAGGTGCTGGACCAGCGCACCAAGGGCAAGAAGGACACCACCATCTTCTTCCAGGCTGACAAGGGCGTGGATTACGGCGACCTGATGGAAGTCATGAACACCCTGCGCGCTGCCGGTTATCTGAAGGTCGGCCTGGTAGGCCTTGAGACGGTTGGGAAAAAATGACCAGCATGCGCCAAACACTGACGCGCTATAGCGGTAGTCTGTTGTTGGTGCTGGTCGTGCATGCCGTTGCAGTGTATCTGGCACTGCGCTGGCCGGCCTCCCAGGCAATCGAACTGCCGCCGCCTGCGATGATGATCGAGCTTCCACCACTGCCCGAGCCACTGCCGCCACCGCCTCCAGCGGTCGTGCAGCCACCGACGCCACCTGCACCGGAAGAAGAGATTCCGATGCCTGAGGTCGCCGAGGCGCCGAAGCCGGAAATCGTCGTGCCCAAGAAAGTGGAAAAGCCCAAGCCCAAACCTCAGCCGAAAAAGCCGATCGAGAAGAAGCCTGAGCCGCCCAAGGAAGAACCGGCCGACGAGAAACCGGTGGATACACCGCCAACTCCGGCCAAGGTTGACAAGGCTGCCGCGCCGACGACGCCGCCTAGCCCGCCGTCGCCACCGAGCAACGCGCTGCCAAGCTGGCAGAGCGACCTGCTGCGGCACCTGGCCAAGTACAAGAAGTACCCTGAGGATGCCCGTCGTCGTGGCATGCAAGGGGTGGCCAGACTGCGCTTCGTGGTCGATGCGCAGGGCAACGTGTTGTCCTTCGAGATCGCCAGCAGTTCCGGCAGCCCGTCACTGGACCGCGCCACACTGGAGATGATCCGCCGTGCGCAACCGGTACCCAAGCCTCCGGCTGAAGTACTGAACAACGGTTCGATCGAGATTCTGGCACCCTTCGTTTATTCCCTGGATAAACGCTGACAGGCCAGACGCAAAGTTGGCGGGCCATGACGGCCGCCGCTTTGCGTACCGCTCCTGAATCGGTTTTTTGATACACAGATGCGCCTTTGATAACGTGCGTCTATTGATTGCAGCCGCTATGCTGGGCGCGCAACCACATGGACGCACGTTATGACCCTTACAGAATTGCGCTATATCGTCACGCTCGCTCAAGAGCAGCACTTCGGCCATGCTGCCGAACGTTGCCATGTCAGCCAGCCTACGCTGTCGGTCGGCGTGAAAAAGCTCGAAGACGAGCTCGGTGTACTGATCTTCGAACGCAGCAAGAGTGCAGTACGCCTGACTCCGGTCGGTGAGGGCATTGTCGCCCAGGCCCAGAAAGTCCTCGAACAGGCCCAGGGCATCCGCGAACTGGCCCAGGCCGGCAAGAACCAGCTGACTGCTCCGCTCAAGGTCGGCGCCATCTACACCGTCGGTCCATACCTGTTCCCGCACCTGATTCCACAACTGCACCGGGTTGCCCCGCAGATGCCGTTGTACATCGAAGAAAACTTCACCCACGTGCTGCGCGACAAGCTGCGTAACGGCGAGCTGGACGCCGTGATCATCGCGTTGCCGTTCAACGAAGCAGACGTGCTGACGCTGCCGCTGTACGACGAGCCGTTCTACGTGCTGATGCCGGCCGAGCACCCCTGGACACGCAAGCAGACCATCGACTCCTCCGCGTTGAACGACAAGAGCCTGTTGCTGCTTGGCGAAGGCCATTGTTTCCGCGATCAGGTTCTGGAAGCGTGCCCGACACTGACCAAGAACAGCGAAGGCGCCCGGCACACCACCGTCGAGTCCAGCTCGCTGGAAACCATTCGGCACATGGTTGCCTCAGGGCTTGGCGTATCGATCCTGCCGCTGTCGGCGGTCCACAGCCATCACTATGCGCCAGGCGTGATCGAGGTCCGTCCGTTGACGCCACCAACCCCATTTCGCACTGTCGCCATCGCCTGGCGTGCCAGCTTCCCGCGGCCTAAAGCCATCGAAATTCTGGCTGACTCGGTGCGTTTGTGTTCCGTGGCCCGTCCCAAGGCAGAAGCGGGCCAGGCAGTCTAGCGATGAACGAGCTTTCTCAGGTCCCGGTCACGGCACTCAAGGGTGTCGGTGAGGCGATGGCTGAAAAACTCGCCAGGGTAGGGCTGGAGAACCTGCAGGATGTGCTGTTCCACCTGCCGCTGCGCTACCAGGACCGCACCCGGGTGGTGCCTATCGGCCAGTTGCGGCCCGGCCAGGATGCGGTCATCGAGGGCGTGGTCAGCGGCGCCGATGTGGTGATGGGCAAGCGCCGCAGCCTGCTGGTGCGCCTGGGCGACGGCAGTGGTACGGTCAGCCTGCGCTTCTACCACTTCAGCAATGCCCAGAAAGAAGGCCTCAAGCGCGGCACGCCGCTGCGCTGTTTCGGTGAGGCCCGCCCCGGCGCTTCGGGTCTGGAGATTTACCACCCCGAATACCGCGCCCTGAGCGGCGATGAAGCACCGCCGGTAGAGCAGACCCTGACACCGATCTACCCGACTACCGAAGGCCTGACCCAACAGCGCCTGCGTCAGCTCAGCCAGCAGAGCCTGGCCATGCTCGGCCCGCAAAGCCTGCCGGACTGGCTGCCCAAAGAACTGATCAGCGACTACCAACTGGCACCACTGGATGACGCCATCCGTTACCTGCATCATCCGCCGGCCGACGCCGATGTCGAAGAGCTGGCCCTGGGGCACCACTGGGCACAGCATCGGCTGGCCTTTGAAGAGCTGCTGACTCACCAGTTGTCGCAACAGCGTCTGCGCGAGAGCCTGCGTGCCCAGCAGGCACCGGCCATGCCGCCTGCCACACGCTTGCCTGGACTGTTTCTGGGCAATCTGGGCTTTGTCCCGACCGGCGCCCAGCAGCGGGTCGGTAAAGAGGTTGCCTACGACCTCAGCCTGTCCGAGCCGATGCTGCGCCTGATTCAGGGCGATGTTGGCGCGGGCAAGACCGTGGTGGCGGCGCTGGCCGCGCTGCAGGCTATCGAGGCGGGCTATCAGGTGGCGTTGATGGCGCCCACCGAGATCCTTGCCGAACAGCACTACTTCAATTTCCAGCGCTGGCTGGAGCCGCTGGGCATCGAGGTTGCCTGGCTGGCTGGCAAGCTCAAGGGCAAGGCCCGGGTCTCGGCGCTGGAGCAGATCGCTGGCGGCGCACCCATGGTGGTCGGCACCCATGCGTTGTTTCAGGACGAGGTGCAGTTCAAGAACCTTGCCTTGGTGATCATCGACGAACAGCACCGCTTCGGTGTCCAGCAGCGTCTGGCCCTGCGTAGCAAAGGTGTCGGCGGGCGGATGTGCCCGCACCAGTTGATCATGACCGCGACCCCGATCCCGCGCACCCTGGCGATGAGCGCTTATGCCGACCTGGATACTTCGATCCTAGACGAATTGCCGCCTGGCCGTACGCCGGTCAATACCGTTCTGGTCGCCGACAGTCGACGCGTAGAAGTCATTGAGCGGGTGCGCGCCGCCTGCGCCGAAGGTCGCCAGGCCTATTGGGTCTGCACCCTGATTGAAGAATCCGAAGAGCTGACCTGCAAGGCGGCCGAGACGTCCTTCGAAGAATTGAGCATGGCCCTGGGCGAATTGCGCGTCGGCCTGATCCACGGACGGATGAAGCCTGCCGAGAAGGCCGCGATCATGGCCGAGTTCAAACAGGGAACCGTTCAGCTGCTGGTTGCCACTACTGTCATTGAAGTCGGCGTAGACGTGCCTAACGCCAGCCTGATGATCATCGAGAACCCCGAGCGTCTGGGCCTGGCTCAACTGCATCAGTTGCGCGGTCGGGTAGGGCGCGGCAGTGCGGTCAGTCACTGCGTGTTGCTCTATCATCCACCGTTGTCACAAATCGGCCGTCAACGTCTGGGCATCATGCGTGAGACCAACGACGGCTTCGTGATCGCCGAAAAAGACCTGGAAATTCGTGGCCCCGGCGAGATGCTCGGCACCCGCCAGACCGGCCTGCTGCAATTCAAGGTCGCTGATCTGATGCGCGATGCCGACCTGCTCCCGGCGGTGCGCGATGCAGCCCAGGCGCTGCTGGAACGCTGGCCGCAACATGTCAGCCCATTGCTTGACCGCTGGTTGCGTCACGGCCAGCAATATGGTCAGGTGTGATGTAGACAACGCTTTTACATGCTCGCCGGGCTGAGGCTCGATAAGCTGGTTATACTGCACAAAATGTAGGAATTGGACTCAGACCATGACAGAAGTAGCCCACGTCGATGACTCTCTCCACACCCCGTCCGTAATCCGGCAGTTGTTGGAAAAATTGTCCATCCGCTACCAGGAAGTCGTGGACGATGTCACGTTACCTGTCGAGCGCAAGGTGCAAGCCGTACTCGTCGAAGACGCCGTCGGCGCGCTGCTGATTCTGTTCCCGCAGAACCAACTGCTCGATTTGAACCGCATCACCGAGTTGACCGGCCGCGAACTCAAGGCGGTCTCTTATGAGCGCCTGTCGCGCATGCTGGTCAAACACAACCTGCAAAGCCTGCCCGGCCTGCCGGCACTGACCAGCTCGCCGTGCCTGTACGACGAACGGTTGCTGCAGCAATCGTCGCTGCTGGTGGGGTCCGGTGAGCCGGGCCTGCTGCTGGAAATCGCCAGTGATGATTTCAAGGGCATGCTGAGCAAGGCCAGCGCGGCCAACTTCGGGCAACTGGTTGCTCTGGTTCAGCCCAACTTCGACCGTCCTGACGACGACCGCGAAGAAATCACCCAGGCCGTTCATGCGTTCACCGCACGACGCATTCAGCAGCGCCTGGAAGCGACCCTGGAAATCCCGCCGCTGGCTGGTACTGCGCAGAAAATCATCAAGCTGCGGGTCGACCCCGATGCCACCATCGATGACATCACCGGTGTCGTGGAAACCGACCCGGCCCTGGCCGCGCAGGTGGTCAGTTGGGCGGCTTCGCCTTACTACGCCTCGACCGGCAAGATCCGTTCGGTGGAAGACGCGATTGTTCGGGTGCTGGGCTTCGATCTGGTGATCAATCTGGCGCTGGGTCTGGCACTGGGCAAGACCCTGAGCCTGCCCAAGGATCACCCGCAGCAGACCACCCCGTACTGGCAGCAGTCGATCTACACCGCGGCGGTCATCGAAGGGCTGACCCGCGCCATCCCGCGCGCCAAGCGTCCTGAAGCGGGCCTGACTTACCTGGCCGGCCTGCTGCACAACTTTGGCTACCTGTTGCTGGCCCATGTGTTCCCGCCACATTTCTCGCTGATCTGCCGCCAGCTGGAGGTCAATCCGCACCTGCATCACAGCTACGTCGAACAGCATCTGCTGGGCATCAGCCGCGAGCAGATCGGTGCCTGGCTGATGCGTTCCTGGGACATGCCGGATGAACTGGCCACTGCACTGCGCTTCCAGCACGACCCGCAATACGCGGGCGAGCACTGCGAATATGCCAACCTGGTGTATCTGGCGGTGCAACTGCTGCGGCAACACGGGATCGGCTCCGGTCCGGTCGAGAGCATCCCTGACGAGCTGTTCGAGCGCCTGAACATCAGCCGCGAGAAAGCTGAAGAGTCGGTGCGCAAGGTGCTGGATGCTGAAGTGATGCTGCGCGAGCTGGCGGCGCAGTTCGCTCACTAAATTGCCCAAGCAATAAAAACGCCCCCGACAGGTATCTGTCGGGGGCGTTTTGCATTCAGCCCTTAATTGGCTGTCTTCAGTGGCGCTCGCGTTGCCAGGCCCGGTCGGGCGACTACGGTGATGATCGCCAGCGCGGCAATCACCAGCCCCGGCGAGGTCGCCAGCAGCACGCCGCTGGTGCCGGCCCCGGCGGCGAGAATCTGCCCGGCGGCCAAAGGACCGGCCACTGACCCAAGGCGGCCGATGGCCACCGCGGCGCCCACTCCGGTAGCGCGCACGGCAGTCGGGTAGGAGGGCGGGGCCATGGCGTACAGCACCAGCTGCGCGGCCATCACGAATACACCTACCGAGAAGCCGGCGATGGCCATGGGCACGATCCCCACCGAGAGTCCGACGCCAATCAGCGACGCCAGCAACCCCAGGTACACGCCAATCACCACTTTCACGCCATTGAAGCGGTCGAGCAGCAGGCCACCGAACAGCGAACCCAGCGCGCCGCCGATGTTGAACAGCATCTGTACCAGGCTCGCTTCCGGCTTGCTGAAACCCTGGCCCATCAGCAGCGACGGCAGCCAGTTGAGCAGCATGTACATCACGGTAAGGGTAAAGAAATAACTTATCCACAGCGCCAGGGTAATCCGCGCCCGGCCTTCGCCAAACAGCGCCTGCGGGGTCGAAACCCGCGAGCTTGCATCGACCTCCTGGCGGAACACCGTTGATTCAGGCAGCAGGACCATCATCAGCGGCACCACCAGCAGCGGCGCCAGGCCACCGATGATGAAGGTCATTTGCCAGTGATCACCGCCCAGCATGGCGACCACCGCCGCCAGCGCGCCGCCCAGCGGTACGCCGGCATACATGATGCTGATCGCCGTACCGCGGCGCTCTTCGCCAACCGCCTCAGCGCACAAGGCAATCAGGTTGGGCAGCGCGGCGCCCAGACCCAGGCCGGTCAGGAAACGCACCAGCAGCAATGCCGTAAGGCTCTGCACGTAGGCGGTGGCCAGCGAGAACACCCCGAACAGCAGCACGGCTGCGATGAGGATTTTCTTGCGACCGATCCGGTCAGCGATCCAGCCGCCGAAGAATGCACCAGGCAGCAGGCCGATGATCCCGGCACTGAACACCCAGCCGAGCATTTTCGGGTCCAGCTCGAAGGTGTGTCGCAGTCCCGCCGCCGCGGTGCCGGCAGCCTGCAGGTCAAAGCCTTCGATCAGCGCAACGATGAAGCAAAGCACAATAGTGGGCGCCGGGCGGCGCAGTGAACTGTCCATGGATAACCTCGTTCTTGTTTTTGTTGTAAACGCAGACCTGGGGGCGGCTTGAAATAAGATTAACAAAGATAACTAAAAAGCAAAGGGTCGGCTGTGAATGCTTGCTATCCGACTAAGGCTTTTAAAACATGGACTTAACAAAAAGAGCGGTGCAGTGGTAAAAATAGATAACAAAATTAATGTTCGATTATCGGATGGTTTCCGTTGACGGGCGCCTCGCGCATTTTCATTCTTGCTCCGCAGGCCGCCCCTGAGGCGGCCGACAGCGTTCCAGTACAACAACAATAAATGGACCACGGACATGCCAGACACTCATCCGATGATCAATGGCGCCCGACTGGGTGCTTATCCTCTGCTTCTGCTGGGCCTGTGCAGCCCCGGCCTGCATGCCGAAGGGCTGCTGGAAGACAGCCACGGTACGTTGACCCTGCGCAACTATTATCTGGACCGTGACTACAAGGATGACGGGGCGAAG
Source organism: Pseudomonas sp. 21LCFQ010 (assembly GCF_024129905.1). NCBI lineage: Bacteria > Pseudomonadati > Pseudomonadota > Gammaproteobacteria > Pseudomonadales > Pseudomonadaceae > Pseudomonas > Pseudomonas sp. 21LCFQ010. The sequence goes on from NZ_JAMYDZ010000006.1 coordinate 180,165, forward strand.
ACCGCAGCTCGAGAGTGGGCGCAGGGTTTCATCCTCAACCTGGAGTCGGGCTACACCCCTGGCAAACTGGGCCTTGGCCTGGACGCCCGCGCCCTGGTGGGGATCAAGCTCGACTCCTCGCCAGAGCGCAGCGGCACCGAGCTGCTACCGGTATCGGCCAGTGACAGGCGCGCGCCGGATGATTACTCGCGGCTGGCCCTGACCGGCAAGCTGCGCTGGGGCCAGACCACGGTGAAGACCGGCGATGTGTCGATCTTCCTGCCGTTCGCCTTTGCCAGCCCGTCGCGCCTGCTGCCACAGACTTTTCGCGGCACCATCCTGACCTCCAAAGATATCGACGGGCTGACCTTCAACGCCGGCTACATCGACCGCATCAACCGGCGCGACTCCACCTCCTATCAGGCGATGGGCATTGCTTCGCCCAACGGCCGCTTCAGAGGCGCGGCGACCACTTCGCACATGAGTTATCTGGGCGGTGACTACCAGTTCAGCAAAGACCTGGGTATCCGCCTCTACCATGCCGAGGTCGACGACCTGTACCGGCAGAGCACCCTGGCGCTGCTGCACAACCAGCCGCTGGGCGACGGCGTGCTGACCACCGACCTGCGCAGTTTCTTCAGCGAAGAGGCCGGCAGCGCCAAGGCTGGCAAGGTCGACAACATCAACGCCTCGGCCTTGCTGGGTTATCGCTTTGGCGGGCACAAGGTCAGCGTGGGCTACATGCATTCGAGCGGCGACACGGCTACGCCCTATGTGTCGGGCACCGAACTGATGGGGATGAGCGAGCTGACCATGGCTTCGGACTTTCTCAATGCCAAAGAACGTACCTGGCAAGCCATCTATGACTACGACTTCGCCGCCCTCGGCGTGCCGGGGCTCAAGAGCCGGCTGCGCTACGTGCGTGGTGACAACATCGAGCTGGCCTCACTGAACGCCGATGACCGCAAGGAACGGGAATTCCAGATGGAGCTGGGTTACGTGATCCAGAGCGGGCCGCTCAAGCAACTGGGCTTTGTGGTGCGCAAGGCGATCTACCGCAACGACTTCCCGGTCGGGGCGGCCTTTCGTGATGAAAACCAGACCCGCTTTCTGGCCACCTACACCTTGCCGCTGTGGTGAGGCGCCTGGTCAGTCTTGATAGACCTTGCGCAGCAGATGCAGCAACTGCTCGCGCTCGGCGTCATCCAGTGCCGAGGTCGAGTCCAGGTCGCTCTGCGCGGCGATCTGCTTCAATTCCTTGAGCAGGGCTTCACCGCCCTTGCTCAGGAAAATGCCGTAAGAGCGTTTGTCCGGCTTACAGCGCACCCGTACCGCCAGCGCACGGCTTTCAAGCTTGTTGAGCAGCGGCACCACCTGCGGCGGCTCGATGGCCAGGGCGCGGGCCAGGTCGGCCTGCATCAGCCCGGGGTTCTGATCGATGATCGCCAGCGCGGAAAACTGCGCCGGGCGCAGGTCATGCACCGCCAGGCGGCCGATCAGGTTCTGGAACAGCTTGAGCTGGGCGCGGCGCAGGGCGTAACCGATCAGGTCGTCCAGCGCGGCATCCAGCGCCGCCGGGGCGCCCGCATCGTCAGGCGCCGCATCGCGGTGCAGCGGTGCTGTGGAGGGCTTGGCCATGGTAAAAGGTCCTGATCTTCAGTTAACAAGGCTATGCAGTTTGCCGTGATCGCCTGGTGAAGGCTACTGCTTACTACCCGCATGAGGTGATCTGACATCCACTGACCGTTGAGCTTTTTCGGTTAACTGGATTAATAGTTAATTGACATAACTAATTTGCCGGGCTAATTTCTGCTCATCGGCACTCCCGGAACACGCCGCCGTTCAGAACAAGCCCCCACCCAGAACAAGAGAGCAACCGACATGAGCAACTACGAAGGCCGCTGGAGCACCGTCAAGGTCGAGATCGAAGAAGGCATCGCCTGGGTCATTCTCAATCGCCCGGAAAAACGCAATGCCATGAGCCCGACCCTGAACCGGGAAATGATCGACGTGCTGGAAACTCTGGAGCAGGATGCCGACGCCGGTGTGCTGGTGCTGACCGGTGCCGGTGAGTCGTGGACCGCCGGCATGGACCTCAAGGAATACTTCCGTGAAACCGACGCCGGCCCGGAAATTCTCCAGGAAAAGATCCGCCGTGAGGCCTCGCAATGGCAGTGGAAGTTGCTGCGCATGTACTCCAAGCCGACCATCGCCATGGTCAATGGCTGGTGCTTCGGCGGTGGTTTCAGCCCGCTGGTGGCCTGTGATCTGGCGATCTGTGCTGACGAAGCGACCTTCGGCCTGTCGGAAATCAACTGGGGCATCCCGCCGGGTAACCTGGTCAGCAAGGCCATGGCCGACACCGTAGGCCACCGCCAGTCGCTGTACTACATCATGACCGGCAAGACCTTCGGCGGTAAAAAAGCCGCTGAAATGGGCCTGGTCAACGAAAGCGTGCCGCTGGCGCAACTGCGCGAAACCACCATCGAACTGGCCCGCAACCTGCTGGAAAAGAACCCGGTGGTGCTGCGCGCCGCCAAGCATGGCTTCAAGCGTTGCCGCGAGCTGACCTGGGAGCAGAACGAAGACTACCTGTACGCCAAGCTCGATCAGTCGCGCCTGCTGGACACCGAAGGCGGTCGCGAGCAGGGTATGAAGCAGTTCCTCGACGAAAAAAGCATCAAGCCGGGCCTGCAAGCCTACAAGCGCTGAGATTCTCGGCGCTACACCGAATCGACATGTGTTCCCGATAAAGACAATAAAGAGGAATCACCATGCTGGACGTGCCTTTGCTGATTGGCGGGCAGTCATTGCCCGCGCGTGACGGTCGCACCTTCGAACGCCGTAATCCGGTGACCGGCGAGCTGGTCTCCAGGGTTGCCGCCGCCACTCTGGAAGACGCCGACGCGGCGGTCGCCGCCGCCCAGGCGGCGTTTCCTGGCTGGTCTGCCCTGGCGCCCAACGAGCGCCGCAGCCGCTTGCTCAAGGCGGCTGACCAGCTTCAGGCCAACAGCGCACGCTTTATCGCGGCCGCTGGCGAAACCGGGGCCATGGCCAACTGGTATGGCTTCAACGTCAAGCTGGCTTCCAATATCCTGCGCGAAGCCGCCTCGATGACCACCCAGATCAACGGTCAGGTCATCCCCTCGGATGTACCGGGCAGCTTCGCCATGGCCTTGCGTCAGCCATGCGGTGTGGTGCTGGGTATCGCCCCCTGGAACGCCCCGGTGATTCTCGCCACGCGGGCCATCGCCATGCCGCTGGCCTGCGGCAATACCGTGGTGCTCAAGGCCTCGGAACTGAGCCCGGCGGTGCACCGGCTGATCGGCCAGATCCTCCATGAAGCCGGGCTCGGCGATGGCGTGGTCAACGTCATCAGCAACGCGCCGGCCGACGCCCCGGCAATCGTCGAACGGCTGATCGCCAACCCCGCCGTACGCCGGGTCAACTTCACCGGCTCGACCCATGTCGGGCGGATCGTCGGCGAGCTGGCAGCCCGCCATCTCAAGCCTGCGCTGCTGGAGCTGGGCGGCAAGGCGCCATTACTGGTGCTCGATGACGCCGACCTGGATGCCGCTGTGGAGGCTGCCGCGTTTGGCGCCTACTTCAATCAGGGGCAGATCTGCATGTCTACCGAGCGGCTGATTGTCGACAGCACGGTCGCCGACACCTTTGTCGACAAGCTGGCCGCCAAGATCGCCACCCTGCGCGCCGGCAACCCGGATGATCCGGCTTCGGTACTCGGGTCGCTGGTCGACGTCAGTGCCGGTGAACGCATTCTTGGCCTCGTCAATGATGCCCTCAGTCAGGGCGCCACCCTGGTGGCGGGCGGGCAGTGCAGCGGCAGCATCATGCAGCCGACCCTGCTCGATCGGGTGACCGACAGCATGCGCCTGTACCGCGAAGAGTCTTTCGGCCCGGTGGCGGTGGTGCTGCGCGCAGAGGGCGACGAAGCGTTGCTGCGTCTGGCCAACGACTCGGAGTTCGGCTTGTCGGCGGCGATCTTCAGCCGCGACACCAGCCGTGCCCTGGCGCTGGCCCAGCGGGTCGAGTCGGGGATCTGCCATATCAACGGCCCGACCGTGCACGACGAAGCGCAAATGCCGTTCGGCGGGGTCAAGTCCAGCGGCTACGGCAGTTTCGGCGCCAGCGCCTCGGTGGATTTCTTTACCCAGTTGCGCTGGGTCACCCTGCAGAACGGCCCACGGCATTACCCGATCTAGCGCCAACAGGCACCCGATCGTGCGCCCCTGACAAAAACAAGACGCCCGCCGGCCTCGATGGAGGAACAGCAAGTGAATCCGCAACCCGCAACTGCCCGGCCCGCCCAGGCACGCTATCGCCAGGTGTCTATCGGGCACCCCGAAGTAGAGGTCACCCAGAGCCAGGGCGTGGTGCATATCCGCACCCTGGAAGCTTTGGCCGACCGTCCCGCACGGCTGCTCGACCGTCTGCTGCACTGGGCCGATGTGCGCGGCCAGCAAACCTTTATTGCCGCCCGCGATGCGCAAGGCCAATGGCAGCACGTCAGTTATGCACAGATGCTGGCTGACGTACGCGCCATCGCCCAGAGCCTGTTGGGCTATGGCCTGAGCGCCGAGCGACCGCTGGCGCTGCTGTCAGGCAACGATATCGAACACCTGAAGATTGCCTTGGGCGCCATGTATGCCGGCGTTCCTTACTGCCCGGTGTCGCCGGCCTATTCGCTGCTGTCCCAGGATTTCGCCAAGCTGCGGCATGTCTGTGAAGTGTTGCAGCCCGGTCTGGTATTCGTCAGCGACAGCGCGCCCTACCAGAAGGCCATCGACGCGGTGCTGGCAGCGGATGTGCCGGTCATCAGCGTGCGCGGCGAGGTCGCTGGCAGGGTCGGCATCCGCTTCGCCAGCCTGCTTGAACAGCCTGGCGGTGCCGAAGCCGATGCCGCGTTTGCTGCCACCGGGCCAGACAGCATTGCCAAGTTCCTGTTCACCTCAGGCTCCACCAAGCTGCCCAAGGCGGTGATTACCACCCAGCGCATGCTCTGCGCCAACCAGCAGATGCTGTTGCAGACCTTTCCGGTGTTCGGCGAAGAGCCGCCGGTGCTGGTCGACTGGTTGCCGTGGAACCACACCTTCGGTGGCAGCCATAACCTGGGCATCGTGCTGTACAACGGCGGGACCTTTTACCTGGATAACGGCAAGCCTACCGCCCAGGGCTTTGCCGAGACCCTGCGCAACCTCAAGGAAATCTCGCCCACCGCCTACCTGACCGTACCCAAGGGTTGGGAGGAGTTGGTCAATGCACTGGAACAAGACGCGGAATTGCGTGAGCGGTTCTTTGCCCGCATGAAACTGTTCTTCTTCGCCGCCGCCGGGTTGTCGCAGAGCATCTGGGACCGCCTGGACCGGGTCGCGGAACAGCACTGCGGCGAGCGGATCCGCATGATGGCCGGGCTGGGCATGACCGAAGCCTCGCCGTCTTGCACCTTCACCACCGGACCGCTGTCCCAGGCCGGCTACATCGGTTTGCCGGCGCCGGGTTGCGAAGTGCGGCTGGTGCCGGTGGACGGCAAGCTGGAAGGGCGCTTTCGCGGCCCGCACATCATGCCCGGCTACTGGCGCTCGGCGCAGCAGACCGCCGAGGCCTTCGATGAGCAAGGCTTCTATTGCTCGGGCGACGCCCTGAAACTCGCTGACCCTGCCGACCCGCAACTGGGCCTGATGTTCGACGGGCGGATTGCCGAAGACTTCAAGCTGTCGTCGGGGGTGTTTGTCAGCGTCGGGCCGCTGCGCAATCGGGCCGTGCTGGAAGGCTCGCCCTATGTGCAGGACATCGTGGTCACCGCCCCCGACCGCGAATGCCTTGGCGCACTGGTATTCCCGCGCCTGCATGAGTGCCGGCAGCTGGCCGGCCTGGACGCCAGCGCCAGCGATGCTCAGGTGCTGGCCAGCCCCGCCGTGCGCCAGTGGTTTGCGGCCTGGCTAAGGCGCCTGAACAAAGACGCCAGCGGCAATGCCAGCCGCCTGGAGTGGGTCGCACTGCTGGCCGAAGCGCCTTCGATTGACCGTGGCGAAATCACCGACAAGGGCACGATCAACCAGCGTGCCGTGCTGCAGTGGCGCGCCAGCCTGGTCGAGGCGCTGTACCGGGGTGAAGACGCCTCGATCCTGCGCGCCGAAGCGCTGCTGCCAGGCACACCGGCATGAACCGCGCCGGCCAGTACTCGGCGTTTTCCGACGTGGCGATTTTCGCTGCCTTGCGCACCCCCTGGGCAGACCTGGGCGGTGCGCTGGCTCAAGTGTCACCGATCGATCTGGGGATCAAGGTCGGTCGCGGTGTACTGGCGCAGGCCGGCTTGCAGGCAGCCGATGTCGACAGCGTGCTGGCCGGCTCCATGGCCCAGGCCAGCTTTGATGCCTACCTGCTGCCCCGGCATATCGGCCTGTACAGCGGCGTGCCGCAGCAGGTTCCGGCACTGGCGGTGCAGCGGATCTGTGCCACCGGTTTCGAACTGCTGCGCCAGGCGGCCATACAAGTGGGCGAAGGCGCGCAATTGGCGCTGTGCGTGGCGGCCGAATCGATGTCGCGCAACCCGATTGCCGCCTACACCCACCGCGACGGCTTTCGTCTGGGCGGCGAAGTGGGGTTCAAGGACTTTCTCTGGGAGGCGTTGCACGATCCGGCACCGGGCATCGATATGATCGCCACCGCTGATCGTCTCGCTGTGCGCTATGAGCTGGCGCGCGAGGCGGTAGACAGCTACGCCTTGCAAAGTCACCAACTGACGCTGCAAGCACAGGCCAGCGGCTGGCTGGCGGAAGAAATTCTGCCGGTCAGCAACGAATGCTTCGAGCTGGCCGGCTATCAGCCACGCGGCATCCGCTTGCCGCGCGGAGTCGAGAGCGTCAGCCAGGACAGCCACCCGCGCAGCACCGAACTGGCCGCCCTGGCACGGCTGCGGGCGGTGCATGAGGGCGGGGTGCAGACCGCTGGCAATAGCTGCGCGGTGGTCGATGGCGCGGCGGCTGCATTGGTTGGCCCTGCATCGGCTGCCCGCCGCCCAGCATTGGCCTGGCTGCGCGCCAGTGCGGTGGTCGGCGTAGCCCCTGAATACATGGGCATCGGTCCTGCGCCGGCGATCCGCCTGCTGTTGCAGCGCAGCGGCCTGCAACTGCATGACATCGGCTTGCTGGAAATCAACGAAGCCCAGGCCGCCCAGGTACTGGCCGTGGCCCGTGAGCTGGAACTGGACGGCGAACGGCTCAACTGCCGGGGTGGCGCCATCGGCCTCGGCCATCCGTTAGCCGCCAGCGGCTTGCGCCTGGTGCTGAGCCTGGCCCGGCAACTGCGCGACAACAACCTGCGCTATGGCATTGCCGCGGCCTGTGTCGGCGGCGGGCAGGGCATGGCGGTGCTGATCGAAAACCCGGATTGGCAACACTGAGAACATGACCGGCAAAGGAGATTGCCATGTGGACTTACCAGGCCCCACTGCGCGACATGCAGTTCGTCCTTGAACACTGGCTCGATGCCCCACAGGCCTGGCGCCAGAGCGCCGCTTTCGACGGGCTCGATACACCACTGGCCATGCAGGTGCTGGAGCAGGCCGGGCTGTTCTGCAGTGAGGTGCTGGCGCCACTCAATGCCAGCGGCGACCGCCAGGGCTGCCGCTTCACGGACGGCAAGGTGCAGACCCCGGACGGTTTTGCCCAGGCCTATCGCGCTTATGTCGAAGGCGGCTGGCCGGCCTTGGCGTGCGCTGCAGAGCTGGGCGGCCAAGGGCTGCCGCAGGTTCTGGAGGCGGCGCTGCAGGAAATGCTCTACGCCAGCAATCACGCCTGGGCGATGTACACCGGCATCGCCCATGGCGCCTACCTGTGCCTCAAGCATCACGCCCCGCAGTGGGTCCAGAGCCGCTACCTGCCGGATATCGTCAGCGGGCAGGCACTGGCGACCATGTGCCTGACCGAGCCACAGGCTGGCAGCGACGTCGGCCTGCTGCGTTGCCGCGCCCTACCCCAGGCTGATGGCAGCCATGCGCTGAGCGGCAACAAGCTGTTCATCTCCGGTGGCGAGCAGGACCTGAGCGGCAACATCCTGCACCTAGTGCTGGCCCGTTTGCCAGACGCAGCGGCCGGCAGCCGGGGCATTTCGCTGTTTCTGGTGCCCCGGCAACTGGATGACGGCCGACTCAACGGGGTGCGCTGTGACGGCATCGAACACAAAATGGGCATCAAAGGCAGTGCCACTTGTTCATTGGTCTTCGAAGAGGCCCAAGGCTGGCTGATCGGCCAGCCGCATCAGGGGCTGGCGGCGATGTTCGTGATGATGAACTCGGCCCGCCTGCATGTCGGCCTGCAAGGCCTGGGGCATACCGAGGCGGCCTGGCAGAACGCCTTGCAGTACGCCGGCGAACGCCGGCAAATGCGTGCACCACAACGTCCGGACGGGGTGGCGGCCAGTGCCGCCGACCCCTTGCACTACCACCCGGCGATGCGCCGCACCCTGCTGGAGCTGCGCGCGATCAGCGAAGGCTTGCGGGCGGCCGGCTATTGGGCCGCGCATCTGCTCGATCAGGCCGAACAGGCCAGCGAAGCGCAAGCCCGCGCCCAGGCGGCGCAACTGAGCGGGCTGCTGACGCCGATCATCAAGGCGTACTTCACCGAACAGGGGTTTCGCCAGGCCAGTCAGGCGTTACAGGTGTTTGGTGGCTACGGCTATGTGGCGGAGTTTGCGATCGAGCAGACCCTGCGCGACAGCCGCATCGCCATGATTTACGAAGGCACCAACGAGATTCAGGCCAACGACCTGCTGCTGCGCAAAGTACTTGGCGATCACGGCGAGGCGCTGCAACAGTGGTTGCACATCCTGGATGAAGAAGCGCGACTGGCGATCGCCGTACCCCCATGCAACGCGCTGGGTGTCGAGTTGCAGCGGCGGGCTGAGAGCCTGACGCAGGCCTGGCATGGCGTCGTGCAGCACAGCGCCGAGGACGCCGAATACCCTTACCGCGCCGCCGGCGACTTCCTGAAGCTGTGCGGCCTGACCCTGCTGGCGTTTGCCTGGTGCCGTGCGGCGCGGGTGGCGCAGAACCTGCCCGCCAGCGACCCGCAACGCAGCGCCAAGCTGCAAACCGCGCAGTTCTTTTTCACCTGGCTGCTGCCCGAAGCCGACCGGCATCTGGCCGGGCTCTACAGTGCGCGCAGCCCGTTGCCGTTTCTGGGCACTGCCAGCTGAGCTACCATAGCCGCCTCTCGACTCACGGAAGCTGCCTGGATGAGCAAGCCTGGCCAAACGGTATTGGTTGCGTTGCGCAAGATGATCGCCTCAGGCGAGCTGCCAGCCGGCGAACGGCTGATGGAAGTGCCCACCGCCGAGTTGTTCGGCGTATCACGCATGCCGGTGCGCATGGCGTTTCGGACCCTGGAGCAGGAGGGCTTGCTGGTCCGCCATGGCGGGCGCGGCTTTCAGGTGCGCTCGGTCAGTACCCAGGACATTGCCGGTGCAGTTGAAGTGCGCGGTGTGCTCGAGGGCCTGGCTGCCCGGCAAAGCGCCGAACGCGGCCTGACTCCACAGGCGTGCGAGCAGTTGCAGAGGTGCCTGGCCGAGGGGGACGCACTGTTCGACAAGGGCTACGTGACCGAGCAGGATCTGGAGGTCTATCACGACCTGAACATGCGCTTTCACCAGGTCATCGTCGAAGGCAGCGGCAACCCGGCGATTGCCGACGCATTGGCCCGCAACGACCACCTGCCGTTTGCCTCGGTCAGCGCCCTGGCGGTGGACCGTAACGACATGGCCCGCGAATACCGGCGCTTCAACTACGCGCACATGCAGCATCACGCAATCGTCGATGCCCTGATCAGCCGCCAGGGGGCGCGGGCCGAAGCGCTGATGCGTGAGCACGCCAACGCCACCCTGCGCTATGCCGAGATTTTCAGCGCCTCGTCTGCCGAACGCCTGAAGGTCATCCAGCGCCCGGACTGAGTGCGCGGCCAACACGCAACCTCGCATGAGGGGCTTTAGCCGCAATACTGTCCACTTAGGCACTGTATGCCCCCGGTGGGAGCGACCTTGGTCGCGAAGAGGGCGGCACATTCGCAGCAGATGTAGTGTTTTTACTGGCCTCTTCGCGAGCAGAGCTCGCTCCCACTGTGGGCATACAGTGCTTAAGTGACCAGTATTGGCTTTAGCCGCAATACTGTTCAGTTTAGTGCTTTATGTCCCCGGCCGGCTGATCCCATAGAGATTTCGTACTGTACTGCCGCTAGCGCTTGAGCATTGCCCGGATATCCGCCAGGGCGTTGTTGCCCCGTGCGGCCTTGACCTCTACCGGCTGTTCTTCCTGGCCTTCCCAGGCGAGGTCGTCCGGCGGCAGTTCGTCGAGGAAGCGGCTGGGCGTGCAGTCGATGATTTCGCCGTATTGCTTGCGCTTGGCGGCAAAAGTGAAGGCCAGGGTCTGGCGGGCGCGGGTGATGCCCACATAAGCCAGGCGGCGCTCTTCTTCGATGGTGTCGGCTTCGATGCTGGAGCGGTGCGGAAGAATTTCTTCTTCCATGCCCATGATGAACACGTAAGGAAACTCCAGGCCCTTGGAAGCATGCAGGGTCATCATCTGCACGCCTTCAGCGCCGTCTTCTTCTTCCTGCTGGCGTTCGAGCATGTCGCGCAGCACCAGCTTGCCGATCGCCTCTTCGATGGTCATCTCGCCATCTTCGTCTTTTTCCAGGGTGTTCTTCAGCGCCTCGATCAAAAACCACACGTTACCCATGCGGTAGTCGGCGGCCTTGTCACTGGAGCTGTTCTGGCGAATCCAGTTCTCGTAGTCGATGTCCATGACCATGCTGCGCAGGGCGGCGATGGGGTCGTTTTGTGCGCACTGCTGGCGCACGCCGTCCATCCAGCGTTTGAAGCGTTGCAGGCGGTCGGTGTAGCGGCTGTCGAGGTGTTCGCCAAGGCCCATTTCATCGGTGGCGGCGTACATCGAAATCTTGCGTTCGGTGGCGTAGTTGCCGAGCTTTTCCAGGGTTGTGGAGCCGATTTCCCGACGCGGCACGTTGATCACCCGCAAGAAGGCGTTGTCGTCGTCGGGGTTGACCAGCAGGCGGAAGTAGGACATCAGGTCCTTCACTTCCTGGCGGCTGAAAAAGCTGGTGCCGCCGGACAGACGATACGGCACCTGGTGGTGTTGCAGCTTCAGCTCGATCAGCTTGGCCTGGTAGTTGCCGCGATACAGAATCGCGAAATCGCTGTAGGGCCGTTCGGTGCGCAGGTGCAGGGTAAGGATTTCCATCGCCACCCGTTCAGCCTCGGCCTCTTCGTTGCGGCAGCGGATCACGCGGATTTCATCGCCGTGCCCCATCTCCGACCACAGTTGCTTCTCGAAGGCGTGCGGGTTGTTGGCGATCAGCACGTTGGCGCAGCGCAGAATGCGACTGGTAGAGCGGTAGTTCTGCTCAAGCATCACCACCTTGAGCGACGGGTAGTCGTCCTTGAGCAGCATCAGGTTTTCCGGCCGTGCGCCGCGCCAGGCATAGATCGACTGATCGTCGTCGCCGACCACGGTGAACTGGTTGCGCGTGCCGATCAGCATTTTCACCAGCAGGTACTGGCTGGCGTTGGTGTCCTGGTATTCGTCCACCAGCAGGTAGCGCACGCGGTTCTGCCATTTCTCCAGAATGTCGGCGTGCTCCTGGAACAGCTTGACCGGCAGCAGGATCAGGTCGTCGAAGTCCACCGCGTTGTAAGCCTTGAGGGTGCGCTGGTAGTGGGCGTAGACGATGGCGGCGGTCTGCTCCTTGGGGCCGCGGGCATTGGCCAGGGCTTCTTCGGGCAGAATCAGGTCGTTCTTCCACGAGCCGATGACGTTCTTGATTTCGTCGACGCCGTCGTCGCCGGCGTACTCCTTCTGCATGATGTCAGTCAGCAGGGCCTTGATGTCGCCTTCATCGAAGATCGAGAAGCCCGGCTTGTAACCCAGCCGCGAATGCTCCTTGCGGATGATGTTCAGGCCCAGGTTATGGAAGGTCGAGACCGTCAGGCCGCGGCCTTCGCCCTTGCGCAGCAAGGTGCCGACCCGCTCTTTCATCTCTCGGGCGGCCTTGTTGGTAAAGGTCATGGCCACGATGTACTGGGCACGCACGCCGCAGTTCTGGATCAGATGGGCAATCTTGCGCGTAATCACGCTGGTCTTGCCGGAACCTGCCCCGGCGAGCACCAGAAGCGGCCCGCCGACGTAGTTCACGGCTTCCTGCTGCCGGGGGTTGAGTCGGGACATGAGAGATAGGACGGGTCATGGACGAATGGCCGGGCATTTTAACAGGCTCGCGGCAATGTGCAGCGACCTTCAAGCGTTTTGCACCGATGGCCTATCTTAATTTCTTGGTTTTGTTACATTTGCGCATAGCACTCAATTACGTGCAGCCGACACCTCATGTCGAGGTGCGTCGCCCCCTTGTTTTTCTTCGGAATAGGGAGTCAGCTTGTCAACGCCTGTCGAGCCCTTGCGGTTACTGCTGCTGGTTCATGAACCAGCCTGGCTGGTACGGCTGAATTCCTGCGTTGCGGCGTTGCCCAGCGATATCGTGTTGCAGCAGATCGCAGACTGGCAGGTTGACGGCGCCAGCTACGCTGGCGAGCGTCATACGGTGCTGCTGACCACCCCAGAGCTGCAACCGGCGGCCGGCACCTGCAACGTCCCGATCGTGATGCTGCTGGATGTCGAGCCCGATGCCCCGCTGGCGGGTGTCAGCGACTGGCTGGTGGGCGACAGCCTGAGCCCCGATGCACTGCGCCGCTGCCTGCGCCACGTTGGTGAACGCGCGCACCTGGAGGACACGCTACAGCGTCTGGCGGAACAGGACCCGTTGACCGGCATCGCCAACCGTCAGGGCTTCCAGACTCTGCTGACGGCCCGCTTGGCTGAATCGGGCAGCGCCGGGCTGGCGCTCGGGCATCTGGACCTCGACAATTTCCGCCGTGCCAACGATGCGCTGGGCCATCAGGCCGGCGACCGGCTGATTCTGCAAGTGGTGACACGGCTCAAGCGGCAACTGGACGTCAACGACCAGGTCGCCCGCCTGGGCAGCGACGAGTTCGCCTTGCTGATCGACACCCGCGACGCACCGCAACGCGCCGCGCAAGTGGCCGAGCGGATTATCGAGGCGTTGTCCGAACCCTACTGGGTCGATGGCGAAAGCCTGCTGATCGGCTGCAGCCTGGGGGTTGCTCACGCCCGCAGCGGTTTCGGTGCCGACCCTTTGATGTGGCACGCGCATATCGCCATGCGCCAGGCCAAGAGTCGGCAGGGCTGTACCTGGCATCAGTTTGACGAACACATCAACCGCAATGCCCGCAGCCTGGCCGACCTCGAAGCCGAACTGCGCCGTGCGTTGCGCCGCGACGAGCTGGAGCTGCACTACCAGCCGCGGCTGTGCATGACCAGCGGGCGGATTGTCGGCCTCGAAGCGCTGGTGCGCTGGCGCCATCACGAGCGCGGGTTGTTGCCGCCCAGTGAGTTCGTGCCGCTGGCCGAGCAGAGCGGCCTGATCGTGCCGTTGGGGTACTGGGTGATCTTCCGGGCCCTGCGTGACATGCGCGTCCTGCGCGAGCAGGGCATCGAGCCGTTGCACATGGCGGTCAATCTGTCGTTTCGCCAGTTCCAGGACAGCCAGTTGCTCGACACCCTCAGCCGCCTGATTGCCGAGCAAGGCATCGATGCCCGCTGGCTGGAGTTCGAACTGACCGAAACCGCAGTGATGCGCCGCAGTGATCTGGTCAGCAAGACCATGGATGCCTTGCGCGTGCTGGGTGTGCGTTTTTCGCTGGACGACTTCGGCACTGGCTTCTCATCTTTTGTGCACCTCAACAGCCTGCCGATTACCCTGCTCAAAATCGACCGCAGCTTCGTCGGTGAAATGGAACAGCGCGAAGAGAATCGCAAGCTGGTCCACGCGATGATTAACCTGGCGCACAACCTGGGGCTTGAAGTGGTCGCCGAGGGCATCGAAACCCCGGCGCAACTGGCCCTGCTGCGCGAGTTCGGCTGCGATCAGGCCCAAGGGTTTCTGATTCAGCGGCCGCTGCCTATTCTGCAACTGACCGATTATCTATTGGCCGACCAAGGCCGGACGGTGCTCGGCGGGGTTTGATGTTCAGGCGGCCTTTGCCGGTTGCCTGTCAGCCCTGCGCAGCATCTTGGCCATACGCCGCTCGAACGCCCAGGTCAGGGTCGCCGCCGCGCACAACAGCCCCAGCGCCAGCCCCCACCACACACCTTCGGCGCCGGCCGGGCTCTGGAAGCCCAACAGCCAGGCCGCCGGCGCGGCAATCAGCCAATAACAGCCCAGGCCAATCAGGAAGGTGGTCTTGGCGTCCTTGAGACCGCGAATCGCGCCCATGGCGATGGTCTGGGTGCCATCGAACAGTTCGAACCAGGCAGCAATCGCCAGCAATTTCACCGCCAGGACCACGATGTCATTGAAAGCCGGATCGTTGATGTCCAGAAACAGTCCGACGATGGTGCGGGGGGCCAGCCAGAACAGCAGGGCAAACAGCAGCATCAATGCGCCGCCGAACCCGATGCCCACCCGGCCAGCCGTGCGTGCCATGAGCAAATCACCGGCGCCGTAGTGCTTGCCGATGCGCATGGTCACCGCATAGGAAATCCCTACCGGAATCATGAAGGCCATGGAAATGGTCTGCAGGGCGATCTGGTGCGCGGCCATCTGGGTGGTGCCCAGCGCGCCCATACAAAAGGCGGCGAAGGTGAACAGCCCGACCTCCACCGCATAAGTGCCGCCAATCGGCAGGCCCAGGCGCCATAGCTCGCTCAGATGGCTGCGCGACAATGTGCCGAGGCCGGCCCGGATCGGGTAGGCGTCATAGGCCGGATGCCGACGGATGTGCAGCGCCAGGGCAATGGCCATGGCGTTGGTGACCACCGCAGTGACCAGCCCGATACCCCACAGGCCAAGATGCGGCAAGCCGAACCAGCCTTCGATCAGCGCGTAGTTGAGAACAAAGTTGGCCGCAGCGCCCACCAGGCTGATGACCATCACCGGCCCGGCCCGGCCCAGCGCGCTGGTAAAACCGCGCAGGGCCATGAAACTGAGCAGGCCCGGCAGCGCCAGCGGCAAGGTGCTGAGGAACTGCATGGCCATGTGCACGTTGTTCGGGGTCTGGCCGAAATGCAGCAGCAGCGGTTCGAGGTTCCACAGCACCACGGCCGCCACTACCGCCATGCCCCAGGCCAGCCACAGCCCGGCCTGGGTCAGCCGGGTGGCGCCCTCGGTGTCGCCGGCGCCCTGGCGGATCGCGACCAGCGTGCCGACCGCCGCCATCACCCCGATGCAGAAAAAGGTCACGAAGTTATAGGTCGCCGCGCCCAGACCGCCGCCGGCCAGCGCGTCGGGGCCGAGTTTGCCCATCATCACCGTGTCGGTGAAGACCATCAGCATGTGCGCCAATTGCGAGGCGATCAGCGGCCCTGCCAGGCGCAGGATGGTCCAGAGTTCCTTGAGGGCAGCCGGCTGCATATTTTTTCAGGCTCGATTCGATAAAAGGATAAACGCTGCCTATTCTGGGCAGTATGGCGTTTGGACACCAACTAATAAGTTCGTTCCTCTGCCCGCTTGAACCTCCAGGTGGCCTGTGAGGCTGAAGCGACTGTGCAACTAGCCATGCAACTAAATCTTCAACAGTTACAGACAGATACGCAATCGTTTGCGATTATCCGCGCGGCCCGCTCAAGTATGTGCCCGCGAGGCCGAATCCATTGCATGGAGCTGTCGATCTCAAGGAAATATTCCCTTCAACATAATATTGCTGGACGGCGCTGCCCCGGATGGGTAGTCGGACGCTTCAGTATGGAGTTGCCATGTCCAAGCCTCGTGCCCGGATTGCCTCTCAGTTAGGTATTGCCCTGACCATCATCCTCGCGGTGGTGATCAGTTGCAGCACCCTTTTTGCCCTGCGCTCGCTCGATGCTGCCAACCTGGTCATCCGCGAAGAACACCTGGCCAGCGAATCACGCTTGCTGTCTGACCAGCTCAACACCTTTCATACCACGCTTCGTGACAGTACCCAGCGTCTGGCGGGCCTGTTCGAAAAGCGCTTTTCCTCGGGTCTGACCTTGCAGACCGGCACCACCTACACAGTGGCCGGCACGCAAACTCCGGGTCTGTTTCTCGATGGTCAGCCACTGAACAACGAGTTCAGTGAAGTCGATGACTTCCGCCGCCTCACGGCGGGTGTGGCGACGGTGTTCGTGCGCAGCGGCGATGATTTCGCGCGGATCAGCACCTCGCTGATGAAGCAGGACGGTTCCCGCGCCATCGGCACCTTGCTCGACCGTCAGGGCCAGGCCTATGCACGGTTGATGGCCGGTCAGGAATATGTGGGCAAGGCCGTGTTGTTTGGCCGTTACTACATGACCCAGTACAGCCCGGTGCGCGACAGCAGTGGCAAGATCATCGCCGCGCTGTTCGTCGGCTTTGACTACACCGATGCGCAGAACGCCCAGTTCGAAGACCTGAAGAACTTCCGTATCGGCAAGACCGGCTCGCTGGCGCTGCTCGATGATCAAGGCAAATGGCTGGTGCCGCCGGCCGGCGTCAAGGCGGCGGAACAGGCCGGCAAGGCAGTGGCCGAAGCCGTCAAGCAGCCTGGCAAGGGGCAGTACTGGCAAGACACCGACGAGACCTTCTACAGCGTTGGCGCTCCTTTCAGCGGTGGGCCCTGGACAGTGGTGGCGAGCATGCCTAAGGACGAGATCGCCTCGGTGACCTGGAGCGTCGGCACCCAACTGGCAATCGGCAGCCTGCTGGCCATGCTGATTGCGGTGGGCGGTGCAATCTGGCTGCTGCGCAGCAAACTGCGGCCGCTGTCGGAACTGGTACGCCAGGCCGAAGCGCTGGGGTCGGGCAACCTGAAGGTGCGTCTGGCGGTGACCAGCCACGATGAAATCGGCCTGCTGGCCGGCAGCTTCAACACCATGGGTGAAGCCCTGTCGAACATGGTCGAGCACATTCGTACCGCGTCGCGGCAGGTCAGCGACCGTGCCCATGCCCTTTCTGGGCTGTCCAGCGGTGCCTACGCCGGCATGGAGCAGCAGTCCGGGGAAATCACCAGCATGGCCGGTGCGGTGGAAGAGTTCAGCGCCACCTCGCTGAACATCGCCGACAACATGAAAGACACCGAGCGCATGGCCCAGGAAAACGCTCGCCAGACCCGCATTGGGCGCAGCTCAATGGACGAAGCCTCGGCTTCGCTGCAACAGATCGCGGCATCCTTGAACAGCACCGCCAAGGTGGTCGATACCCTGGGGCAGCGGTCTCAGGAAATCGGCAGCATCGTCGGGGTGATCACCTCGATCGCCGAGCAGACCAACCTGCTGGCACTGAACGCGGCCATCGAAGCGGCACGTGCCGGTGAGCAGGGGCGCGGTTTCGCCGTGGTCGCCGATGAAGTGCGCAGCCTGGCTTCGCGCACCCGTCAGGCCACCGACGAAATCTCGACCATGATCGCCAGCATCCAGCAGGAAACCGGCGTGGCCATCAACACCATGCAGCAAGGCAACTCGCTGATGCAGGACGGCCTGGCGCGTAACGCCAAGGTCGCCGAAGCCCTGGCTCAGATCGACGAACAAAGCCGCTCGGCCGGCCAGCAGTTCGCCGCCATTACCACCGCTACGCAGGAGCAAAGCAGCACCGCCACGGCGCTGAGCGGCAACCTGCAAAGCATCGCCATGACCAACGGCGAACAGCGTGAAGTGGTTGCCAACCTGGCCGTGACCGCCAAGGAACTCAACGACCTGGCGGCTGAATTGCTGGGCGAGGTGGATCGCTTCAGGTAAGTCGATGGGTTGAGTCAATGGCGCTGGCGGGTCTCAGTCGAGGCCCTCCAGCAGGCCGTCCCCGCGCAGCAGATCGACAATCACGTTTTCGTCGACCGCGTACACGCCTCTGGATGCTTTCCAGACCAGCTTCTTCTCTTGCAGGGCAATAAGCGCCTGCTGGACACCGGGTACTTCGACCCTTATCTCGGCTGGATCAATGCCTGCTCGCTGCATCGCCTTGGCATACAGCTCCATGGTTGGTGCTTCAAAGGGCGCATAGTCTTCGCCCTTGGCGCTCATCACACGAATCACTGCAGACTGGATAGGCGTGAGGCTGTGGATGACTTTCTTGAGGTTGGCATTGAGCTCCTCTGCCTGAGCGCGTACCAGCTCTGCAAAGCGCTCCGGGACGTTTTCCGGGGCCAGCATCAGATCGAAGCGAATTTCATCGGCAGCGGCGCCGAGCAATTCCGGGCGATAGCCACTTTCCTGAAACAGCACAAAAACATTGGCGGGATCGAGTGGCTGGGGCAGATCCACATGAGTGCAAAACCACTCAACGAAGTCCCTGTCCAGTGTCGGGAACGGCACCATCGCGGCGCCAAAGAACGCCTGGTCCTTGCTATTGCGCAACATGGCCAGCTTGTCACGGTTCGACCCGGTGCAAACCACCCGCAGGCCATGGTGTTTCGAGCTGTTGAGCTCATCCCTGGCGGCTTTGAGCGCAAAAAGGGCAGCTACGCCTTCGTCGGTGGTGATCGCGTGCTGGGCCTCATCGATCATCAGCACAATCATCTGCCTGGATTCATCCGAGAGCGCGGTGAGTGCCGTGGTCAGGTCAATGTCTTTGCCCATGCCTATCTTGTCCAGGCTGAAACTCAATCCGCCCACGGTGACTTTATCCATGCCGCTGGCCTTCGCCAGGCGGGTGATGTAGCCCTGGTTACGGCCAATGGTTTCACGTACGGCATCGACGATGACGACCCCAGGGTCCTTGGTCAGGTCTTTCCACAGGTCGGCGTACAGCACGATGGCGCCGGCTGCCTCAAGCGCGGGACGCAGATCTTCTCGCGCGAAGGTCGACTTGCCCGTACGCCTGGGGGCCGCAAGAAATACCCCTGAGCTTGCCGCACTGCCAACAGCAACCTGCATGATCAATTTGGCAAGTCGCTGCGCCAGGGCCGGGCGGTGGTAGAGGATTTCAGTAGACATCACCAACCTCTCAATGCTGCTCTATAGGGAATTATAGAGCGATTATAGAGCAATTATAGAAAGGCGTGCGCAGGCAGTTTATAGCTATTTATAGAGAACTATAGAGTGATTATAGACAAGTGACCGCAGGGCCTGGACTGACACTTTATGGTGTCTCTTTGTGATAGCTTAAGTGTCATTAGGTATCATCTGGTTAAACCTTATGAAAGGCTATTTTCCCGTCCAGAGCACCACGCTGCTGTACCGGATCGGTCTTCTGGTCAAACAGGCACGCCTGCGTATGGCCATGAGACAGATCGATCTTGCTCAGAGGGCCGATATCTCGCTACGCACGATCCGCCATATCGAAGCGGGTAAGGCCGATGGAGTTTCGCTGCGTGATTTCATGCTGGTCTTGTTCACCGTCGGGGTTTCGGATCGGGTGTTCCAGGCACTGCAGGAAGACCCGGTGTTCGAGACCGAAGAGCTGGAAGCCAACAGCGACAGAAGGGTACGTCTGGCACGCAGTCGGGCAGAGGATTTTTGATTGTCCGAGTGGTGCAAGACTGCTGGCCTGACCATCTGGGCGCGACAAGCCCCGCCGTTCAGGGCGGGGAAGGATAGCGCGGACGGCGTAGCCGTCCCCGGTTGAAGTAACACGGCGACACAGATGCCCTTCTACGGCGGTATTTCGTTACAAAGACCCCGTGGGCATGCACCTTGAAAACACCGTGCCGTCCGCGCCTAATGTCGTCTCCATTGCTCATGGCTCAAGAGCAGCATGCAACGACTTCAAGCCTTCAAGTACGAACTCATGCCAGACGGCCGGCAGGAGCGGCAAATGCGCCGCTTTGCGGGTTCCTGTCGCTTCGTCTTCAACAAGGCGCTGGCGTTGCAGAAGGTGCGCCACGAGCAAGGCGAGAACAAGCTCGGCTATGCGGGCCTATGCAAGTTGCTGACCGAGTGGCGCCATAGCCCGCAAACCGCATGGCTGGCCGATGCGCCTGTTCACCCATTGCAACAGAGCCTCAAGGATCTGGAACGGGCCTACACCAATTTCTTCGCCAAGCGAGCCGACTTTCCCCGGTTCAAGAAGAAGGGGCAGAACAACAGCTTGCGCTATCCCGACCCGAAACAGATCAAGCTTGACCAGACCAACAGCCGCCTGTTCTTGCCCAAGCTGGGCTGGCTGCGCTACCGCAACAGCCGCGAGGTGCCTGGCACGGTGAAGAACATCACCGTGAGCCAGTCGTGTGGCAAGTGGTTCGTGAGCATCCAGACTGAACGCGAGATCGATGAGCAGCCCACGGCGCAGGGTGCGGCAGTCGGCATCGACATGGGCATTGCCCGGTTCGCCACGCTTTCGGATGGCTCGTTCTACGCACCCCTCAACAGCTTCAAACGCCATGAAACCGCGCTGTGCAAAGCGCAGCAGGCGATGAGCCGCAAGGTCAGATTCAGCCGCAACTGGAACAAGGCAAAAGCCTGCGTCCAGCGCATTCACTCGCGCATTGGCAATGCCCGCCGCGACTACCTGCACAAGTGCTCCACCACGATCAGCCAAAACCACGCGATGGTGTGTATCGAGGACTTGCAGGTACGCAATATGTCCAGGTCGGCGGCAGGCACGGCAGAGGCACCGGGAAGAAACGTTCGGGCCAAGTCTGGCCTGAACAGGGCCATCCTCGATCAGGGCTGGTTCGAGTTCCGCCGCCAACTGGACTACAAGCTGGCGTGGCGCGGCGGCTGGCTGATTGCCGTGCCGCCGCAAAATACCAGCCGCAGGTGCCCTTGTTGCGGCCATGTGTCGGCGGCCAACCGCCAGACGCAAGCGCTGTTCAGGTGCGTGGGATGTGGTTTCGAAGGCAACGCCGATGTGGTCGGGGCGATCAATGTACTAAGGGCGGGACACGCCCGGTTAGCCTGTGAAGTGAGCGCAGAGGTCATGGCGCCAGCAGCAGGAACCCACCGAAGCGACTCGGGGGCGGCTCGGTGCCGCGCCTGAGCGCCGTAGGAATCTCCGGCCTTCAGGCCGGGGAGGATGTCAATAGCGGTCTACTTGCTCGCCGGCCGATACTGCAACGCCTCGGCCACATGGCTACGTTCAATCGCGTCTTTGTGTTCCAGATCAGCCAGGGTGCGCGCCACTTTCAACAAACGGTGCGCCGCACGCAGTGACAGGGTCAGGCGCTCGCAGGCGGTCTCCAGCCATCTTTCATCGGCTGTGGATAACGTGCAGTGGCTGCGCAGGCCGGGCAGGTCGAGAAAGGCGTTGGCGCAGCCCTGACGCTGCAACTGGCGGTCCCGCGCTGCGGCCACCTTGGCTGCCGCGCTGGCGGTGGTTTCGCCGCTTGCTGGCAAGGCGGTGAGGCTGGTGGCTTCGCGGGCCACGGTCAGGTGCAGGTCGATACGGTCCAGCAACGGGCCGGACAGCTTGTTGCGATAACGCTGGATCTGATCGGTGGAGCAGCGGCAGCGACCACTGGGCTCGCCAAGGTATCCACAAGGGCAGGGGTTCATTGCCGCCACCAGTTGAAAACGCGCCGGGAAGCGCACCCGGTCGCGGGCGCGGGACACCACGATATGGCCTGATTCCAGCGGCTCGCGCAGTACCTCCAGCACCCGGCGGTCGAACTCCGGCAGCTCGTCAAGAAACAAGATTCCGTGGTGTGCCAAGGTTATCTCGCCAGGTTGTGGGCGGCTGCCACCGCCGACCAGTGCCGGCCCGGATGCCGAGTGATGGGGCTGGCGAAACGGCCTGAGCGGCCAGCTGTTCAACGGCACCTGGCTGGCCACCGAATGAATCGCCGCCACCTCCAGCGCTTCGCGCTCATCCAGCGGCGGCAACAGCCCTGGTAAACGGCTGGCCAACAAGGTCTTGCCGGTGCCCGGCGGGCCGCTGAACAGCAGGTTATGCCCGCCCGCTGCCGCCACCACCAACGCCCGTTTGGCCGCCAGTTGCCCCTGAACCTCACTGAGGTCCGGGTACGGCTGGGCCTGGGGCAACAGGCCATTGGCGCGATAGGGCGTCATCGGCGTCTGACCATTGAAATGCGCGACCAGCTCGCGCAGGTGATTGACCGCAATCACCGTCAGCCCGGAGGCCAGGCAGGCTTCCTCGGCATTGGCGGCCGGGACGATCAGCGTCCGCTGCGCCTCACGGGCCGCCAGCGCAGCGGGCAGAACGCCCTGCACCGGCCGCACCGCGCCAGACAACGCCAGCTCACCCAGGCACTCGATGTCTTGCAGCGCAGTGAGCGGAATCTGGCCGTTGGCACCCAGCAGGCCCAGGGCAATGGCCAGGTCGAAGCGCCCGCCGTCCTTGGGCAGATCGGCCGGGGCGAGGTTGAGGGTGATGCGCCGGTCGGGAAACTTCAGCCCGGAATTGACGATGGCACTGCGCACCCGGTCCTTGCTTTCCTTGACTGCACCTTCGGGCAGGCCGACCAGGGTCAGGGTCGGCAGGCCATTGGACAAGTGGGTTTCAACGGTGACGGCAGGTGCTTGTACGCCGACCTGAGCGCGGCTATGAACGATGGCGAGGGACATCCGATCTTCCTTGATGAAGCGGGAAGGGAGATCGTGGGGGATTTACAAGATCGGCAGGCAAATCAATCGCTACAGGGTGCCCGCAAGCCTTACCAAATGTATCCATTCTGACGGCACTCACCCCTAATAAAACGGCCCCCAAACCTGCCGGTAATGCTCATCCCCCCGCTCAGTCATCCGCGTCAGTCGCAGTTCCAGCCCCACCGGCTGTTGCAGCCGATTGCCGCTCAATTGCCGCCAGCCCTGCTCCCGGTCCCAGACCCGGATCTGCAAGTCTTTGATCCGGCTCAGCACCGCCACCCCGTTGTCTGGTGCCGGCAGCGGGTAGCGGTTGCGCGGTGCGGCGGCGGCGCGGTACAGGGTCTGGCCCTTGAGCCACCAGCGGACCCGTTGCAGGCCGTGGTCCGGGGCGGGTGCGTGGCGGATCACGTCCAGCTCGAAGGTCTGGTCATCGGCGCTGCGTACGCTGATGGCCGCAGGCGCGCCCATGCGCGGTTCGCGGTCTGCGGCCTGGTCGCCCAATTCGGGTTCGCCCAGCGCGCTGCTGGCCTGGGAGGCCAGGTCGCGTTCGAGCTGGTTGAAGGTGCGCAGGAGTTCTTCGGTCTGGGTCATGCTGGCCTGCAGATGGCTGTCGGCGCGGCTGACGCTATCCAGGCCGCGCCAGGCGATCAGGCTGACGATGGCCATCAGCATGATTGCCACCATGACTTCGATCAGGGTAAAGCCGTGCTGGCGCGGGTTCATGATTCGTTGACCACCTGCATCTGCCCGGTCGCGGAGCGCCGGATGCTGACCCGGTGCTGGCCGTCAGACAACTGCACTTGCCAGGGTGTGCTGATCCATTCGCTGCCCAGTACCAGTCTGGGTGTAGGGGTGGTGCGCACCTTGACGGGCGCCGAGTCCCAGCTGCGTGGCCGTAGTTGTGGATCTTCGGCAAAGTGCTCAGTGCCGCTGCCTGCGTCGTTCAGGCGGCTGAAGCCAAAGCCCTGGCTGTCTGCCTGCCAGCTGATCGGGCGGCCGTCGGCGCGGGCTTCGGCCTGGGCGATCTGCAGCAGTTGCACCAGCCGTTGGGCATCCTTGCGCAGCCGTTCCTGCGGGGCGGGTTTGATGCTCAGGCTGATCGTGGCGCTGAGAATGCCGACGATCACCAGCACGACCATCAGCTCGATCATGCTAAAACCCTGTTGCCTGTCTCTGTCCATGAATGCGGCATTCCTGTGTGGATAACTTGACGTCCTTGCTGGTTCGGCCAAGATACAGGCGTCTTGTAGGGTACTTCTAAAAACGTAAGCGAGGCAGCAATGGCAACGTAGGTAGTTTTTAGAGGTGCCCTGTAGACTGCCATACCGGACAACAAGGAGGTTTACCCGTGGCATTTGCCTTTCGTTTATCGGCGCCGCAACTGGTCCAGGCCACGGCGCTGCTGGCCGCGCTGGCCGGCGTGCTGGTGTGGTCCTCGGTGTTTCTGACGCCGGCCCAATCGCGTACGCCGGTCATTGATAGCCCCGCGCCGCTGGCGCGCTCCGACAATCCTGCGTTGCAGTGGTTTTCCAACCAGCCGGCGGCAGTGGACATCCGCGTCTCCGGGGTCATGGCCGGCGCGCAGGGCGCGTTCGCAATTCTCGCCATCAATGGCGGCCCGCCGCGCAGTTTCCGGGCCGGTGAAGCACTGACCCAAGGGGTGCGCCTGGCGGCCATCGAAGCGGGCGCGGTGCTCATCGAGCGGGGTGCGGAGCAGACCCGGCTGTATATCACGCCATTGCCCCAGACGCCTGCGCTGTCGCGTCTGACCCGGCCCTGAGCGGTTCATTGCGGGGTGCCCTGCGGCGGGTTGAGCAGGGTTTCGAGCCTGGCCAGCGGCGGTGCCTGGCGCTGGTTATCCAGTACCCGTAACTGAACGTGCAGCAATTGCCCGTCAGGCGTGGCAGCAATGCTTTGTTCGCAGCGCAATTGCAGGCGCCCCTGATCGCAACGCACGCTGCGCACACCACGCAGCAGGCGGTTTTCCAGACGCAACTCGGCGATACGGCTCTGGGCCGCCAGCAGGGCAATGGCGCGGTCGTGCAGCAGGCTGTTGCTCTGGGTCATCAGGCCGGCGACGCGCACGGCCGCTGACATCGCCACGGCAATGATCGCCAGGGCGACCAGCACCTCGATCAGGGTAAAACCTCGCTCCTTGCGCAACCGCTCCATGGCTGACTCTTGCTCGAAACAGGCGGCGGATCAACAGCGTATCGGCCTGGCCTGAGGGGCTGGGTATTGGGCTATTCAACAGTGTTAGTTTTGTTACACTGCGTGCAGGATTGAAACAAGTCAAGGAAGAGTGAAATGGATTTCGCGTGCCTCAAATCCACGCCGTCAGGCCGTGGTCGTCAACGTGGTTTCACCCTCATCGAGATCATGGTGGTGGTGGTGATCCTGGGCATTCTTGCCGCCGTCGTGGTGCCCAAGGTGCTTGACCGGCCAGACCAGGCCAGAGCCACCGCCGCGAAGCAGGACATTGCCGGCCTGATGCAGGCGCTGAAGCTTTACCGCCTGGATAACGGCAGCTACCCGAGCCAGAACCAGAGCCTCAAGGCGCTGGTCGAGCGCCCCGCCAATGCCAGAAACAATAACTGGCGCGCCTACCTTGAACGTCTGCCCAACGACCCTTGGGGGCGTCCTTACTATTACCTCAACCCCGGTG
The DNA here is from genome assembly GCF_024129905.1 of Pseudomonas sp. 21LCFQ010. Taxonomy (NCBI): domain Bacteria; kingdom Pseudomonadati; phylum Pseudomonadota; class Gammaproteobacteria; order Pseudomonadales; family Pseudomonadaceae; genus Pseudomonas; species Pseudomonas sp. 21LCFQ010. The sequence goes on from NZ_JAMYDZ010000006.1 coordinate 205,385, forward strand.
CCAATGGTGAGATCGATGTCTTCTCGCTGGGCGCCGACGGGCAGCCTGACGGCGACGGCGTAAATGCCGATATCGGTTCCTGGCAGCTGTAAGCGCCGCCGTGAGCCCTCATCTGCCCACCCGCCAGCGCGGCGTCGCGATTATCAGCGCCTTGCTGATTGTCACCGTAGTGGCGGTGATTGCCGCCGGCATGCTGGCGCGCCAAGGGGTGTTCACCCGCACCCTTGAGGCCGAGCAGTTCCGGGTGCAGGGCAGCCAGGTGCTGCTGGGCGGCCTGGAGGCGGGCCGCCGCTTGTTGTGGGTTGCCGGCCAGCAAAATTCGGTCACCCGGCCCGATCAACTCTGGAATCAGCCGCTCGGGCAGTACGGCCCCGGCAATGCCGGCCAGGCGCTTGAGGCGCGCCTGCAAGACCAGCAGGGCAAGTTCAACCTGCATAATCTGTTGCTTAACGAACGGCTCGACAGCGGTCAACTGCGCAGTTTCGAGCGGTTGTGCGCAATGATTGATATCGACCCCGGCCTGGCGCGGCGCATCAGTGCCAGGGTCATTGCGTCTTTCCCGCATTATCCTGAGGGCGCTGACAGCCTGGCCACGGGGCGCGATTCGGGCGGTTTTTCCAATCGGCTTGATGCGGCGCGCCGGCCAGTGCCGGCAAGCTTGCCAATACTCAGTCAGTTGAGCGACCTGCGCAGTATTGCGGGTATTGATGAGGCGGTGCTGGAGCGACTGGGCCGTTACGTCAGCATCATTCCGGGCAATACCTGGGTCAACAGCAACACGGCCAGTGCCGAAGTACTGGCGGCCGTGGTGCCGGGGCTGGCGCTGGACCAGGCCAGGGCGCTGGTGCAGGCGCGTGATCGTGGCCAGTGGTTCATCAACCGTGGTGACTTCGTCAACCGCCTGGGGCTTGCACAGGTGTCGATCGACAGCCTGAATGTCGGCACCACCAGCGAATGGTTTCTGTATCAGGGCCAGACCCGCCAAGAGCGTCGGCGCAGTTCGCTGGAAGCCTTGCTGTATCGTACGCAGCACGAGATGCCGCGAGTGATCTGGGCGAGGCCTGGGGTATGAGCCGACTGCGCATTGCCCTGCCGCCGTTGCGTGAGCTGACCCCCGACAGCCCGCTGGAGTTTGCCCGCCTCGATCGTCATGGGCAGTTGCTGGAAGCTGCCCACGGCACAGTCCGGCAGTTGGGCAGCACCGGGCCGGCCAGCGTCGAGTGTTTTTTGCACCCCTCCGACACCGTGCTCACCCGTCTACCGTTACCGCCGCTCTCGGCCGCCCGGCTCGGTGCTGCCGTGGCGTGCGCCGTCGAGACGATGATGCTGGGCAGCCGTCAGGCGCTGCAGGTCGCCCATGGCCGCCGCGGCGATGACGGGCAGGTGCAGGTCGCATGGCTGGCCAAGGCCGACCTGCAGCGTCTGAACCTGGCATTGACCCAGCACCGTCTGAAGCTGGCTGGCTTGTATCCGGCGCCGTACCGGCTGGCGTTGGCCCCGCAAGGGTCGATCAGCGCCAGCGTCGAAGACGGGCACCTGCTGGTACGTCATGGCCTGGATCACGCGGCGGTCGAGCCGATGCTTGAGGATCATCTGGAACCGTTGGCGTTGCGCGGCAGCCTTGTGCACTGGATCGGTGCGCCGGCCCCGCAAGGTGCGCAAGCACACACGGCGCCCGAACAGCGCTGGTCGGGGCCGGTGCCGGGCTGGGGGCTGCAGGGTTCGCCAAGCCGTGCAGGCGCTTCGACACCGGGCTGGGGCAAGGCGCTGGCCTGTTGCGCGCTGGCGATCACGGTGTGGTTGCTGGGCCTGAATCTGTACGCCGCGCGTGAAGCGCAGCACGGCCAGCAACTCAAGGCGCAGATGAGTGCGCAAGTCCGCCAGGCCTTCCCGGAACTGCCGGTGATTCTCAACCCGCTACAGCAAGCCCGCCAGCAGTTGACGGCGCGGCAGGGCGGCTCGGGGCACCTGCCGGCGCAGAGCTTTGTGCCCATGCTGCGGCAGGCCGGCGAGGCGCTGCCGGCACTGGTCGGCAGCGTCCAGCGGCTGAGCTTCAGCAACGGCCAATTGCAGTTGGAGCTGGCGGCGGACAGTGCGGCACTGGCGCCTGACCAGACCGTGCAGGCAACCTTGGCCCAGGCGGGGCTCAGCGCCGCGCGCACTGACCGGATCTGGACCCTGAATGCGGCGCCAGCCACGGCGGACATTCATGACCAGCCGCTGGAGGACATCGATGAGTAAGCTGTCGCCGGCCATTATTCGCGCCCACTGGCTGCGCTGGCGCACGCGCGGTCAGGCGGCCTGGCAGGCACTGTCGCTGCGCGAACAGCGGGTGCTGACGGGTGGGGCGCTGCTGCTGGTCGGGCTGTTGTTGTGGGCACTGTTGATTCAGCCACCGCTCAAGACTATTGCCTACTGGCAAGCGCAAACGCCCAAGCTGCAAGGCCAGGCCCAGGCTTTGGAGAACTTGCTGCGCGAAGCCGGTGTGCAGGCCGCTGGCGGCGACACCGAGCAAGCGCTCCGGCAGGGCCTGGAGGCTTACGGGCTGGCCGGGCATTACCAGTTGCAGGCCGGGCCCGATGGCGGCTGGCAGTTGACGTTCGATGCGGCCCCGGCCGATGCGCTGATCGATTGGCTGCTGGGGCGGCAACGGCCCGGCGCGCTGCCGATCGTCGAAGCGCACCTGCAACGGGCCGGCGATAACGCTACCGATGACAGCGCCGGGACTTTGTCTGGCACTGTTCGCATGGATCAGGCGCAGGGCGCTAAGGAAGCTTCATGAAGGGGTCACAATCCAAGGCAGGACGCAGGGTATTGCCGCTGCTGTTGTTGCTGGCATTGAGCGGCTGCGCCAGCAGCCGCGCGCCGCACCAGCCGCCTTTGCTGGTCGACAGCGAGCTGGGCCGGCCGCTGGCCGATACCCCGCGCAGCGGCGATGCGCTGCTTGATCGCCAGCGTGCGCAACAGCAAGCGCGGCCTGCGCCACGGCAACTGCATAACATCAGCGAGCGCGGCCGTACCGCCGCCAGCATCGGTAGCCGATCAGCGGCTGGCCTGGGGTTGGGCGAACAGCCGGTGACGCTGAACTTTGTCGAGGCCGATATTCAGGCTGTGGTGCGTGCGCTGTCGCGCGCCACCGGCCAGCAGTTTCTGGTCGACCCGCGGGTCAAGGGCAACCTGACCCTGGTTTCCGAAGGCCAGGTGCCGGCGCGTCAGGCTTACAGCATTCTGCTGGCGGCGCTGCGCATGCAGGGCTTTAGTGTGGTGGATGTCGGCGGGGTCGCGCAGGTGGTGCCGGAAGCCGATGCCAAGCTGCTCGGCGGGCCGATCTACAGTGCCGACAAACCGGCCGGCAACGGCATGATCACCCGCACCTTCCGGCTGCGTTATGAAAACGCGGTGAACCTGATTCCGGTGCTGCGCCCGATCGTGGCCCCCAACAACCCGATCAACGCTTACCCCGGCAACAACACCATCGTCATCACTGACGAGGCCGATAACCTGGCGCGGGTCGCGCAACTGATCGAGCAGATCGACACCCCCAGCGCCATTGACACCGATGTCGTGCAGATCCAGAACGGCATTGCCGTGGACATTGCGCCATTGGTGGCCGAGCTGCTTGATGTACCGGGTGGTGACCCGACCCAGAAGATTTCGGTGATCGGCGATGCGCGCTCCAACACCATCATCCTGCGCGCCGGCAGCCCCGAACGCACGCACCTGGCGCGCAACCTGATTTACAAGCTCGACAATGCGCAAAGTAACCCGAGCAATCTGCATGTGGTTTACCTGCGCAATGCCCAAGCCAGCAAACTGGCGCAAGCGCTGCGCGGTCTGCTGACCGGCGAGAGTGACAGCGGCAATGGTGACCCGGCGCGCTCGATCCTCAGCTCGATGGGCAGCAACTCCGGGCAGAACGGGCAAAGCCAGAGCTCATCCGGCAGCAGCAGTGCAGCGTCAGCCAGTGCGTCGAGCAGCACCGTGACCAGTGGTTTTGGCCAGTCCAGCGGCGCTGCTTACGGCCAGGGCAACGCGGCGGCAGGCGAGCAGAACGTCGCGTTCAGCGCCGGTGGCGTGACCATCCAGGCCGATACCACCACCAATACCTTGCTGATTTCCGCGCCGGAGCCGCTGTACCGCAACCTGCGCGAGGTCATCGATCTGCTCGACCAACGCCGCGCACAGGTGGTGATCGAGAGCCTGATCGTCGAGGTGGCCGAGGACGACGCCAACGAATTCGGTGTGCAATGGCAGACCGGCAACCTCAATGGCAATGGGGTGATCGGCGGTGCCAACCTGGGCGGCTCGGGGCTCAACCTCAATGGCCAGAGCAGTGTCGATGTGCTGCCCCAGGGGCTGAACCTGGGCTACGTCAATGGCACCGTGGAGATCCCAGGTATTGGCCGGATCCTCGACCTCAAGGTGCTGGCCCGCGCCTTGAAGAGCAAGGGCGGCTCCAACGTGTTGTCGACGCCTAACCTGCTGACCCTGGATAACGAGGTGGCGAGTATTTTCGTCGGCCAGACCATTCCGTTTGTCAGTGGCAGTTACGTGACCGGTGGCGGTGGCACCAGCAACAACCCGTTCCAGACCGTGACCCGCGAAGAGGTCGGCCTGAAACTCAATGTAAGGCCGCAAATTTCCGAAGGCGGCACGGTCAAGCTCGACATCTATCAGGAGGTCAGCAGCATCGACGAGCGTGCGTCGTCGACCTCCAGTTCCGCAGGCATTGTCACCAACAAGCGCGCCATTGATACCAGCATCCTGCTCGATGACGGACAGATCATGGTGCTGGGCGGCCTGCTGCAGGATGGCTACAGCCAGAGCAACGAAGCGGTGCCGTGGCTGGGCAGCCTGCCGGGCGTCGGCGCGCTGTTTCGCAATGAGCGGCGCTCGCTCAACAAGACCAACCTGATGGTGTTCCTGCGCCCTTACATCATCCGCGACAGCGCGGCAGGACGCAGCATCACGCTCAATCGTTATGACTTCATCCGCCGTGCCCAGAGCGCGCTGCAACCGGAGCGCAACTGGGCAATGCCGGATATGCAGGCACCGCAGTTACCGCCTGCCGCGTTGGGTGTGCCGGCGCCGCGTGGCAGTGCGCTGCCCGTGCAAGGAACGCCAGCGTTATGAGCGCCTTGCCCTATGCCTGGGCCAAGGCCCAGCGCATTTTGCTCAGCGCAGACCCGGATGGGGCGGTACTGACGGTTTGCCCGTCGACCCCGGGCTGGTCGATCAGCGAGGTGCGGCGCCAGTTCGGCCCGGCGCGCTTGCAGCGGGTACGCGATGACGAGCTTGACGGTTTGCTGGCCAGTGCCTACGCCGATACCGGCAGCGCGGCGGCAGTGGTCGGTGCGGCGGAAAATGAAGTCGATCTCGACCGGCTGATACAGGACATGCCGGAAATCACCGACCTGCTCGACACCCAGGACGGCGCGCCGGTGATCCGCATGATCAATGCCCTGCTGAGCCAGGCGGCGCGTGACCAGGCAAGCGACGTGCACATCGAGCCGTTCGAAACTCATTCGGTGGTGCGCTATCGGGTCGATGGCACGCTGCGCGAGGTGGTTTCGCCGCGCAAGGCGCTGCACGGCGCGCTGGTGTCGCGGATCAAGATCATGGCCCAGCTCGACATTGCCGAGAAACGCCTGCCTCAGGACGGCCGCATTGCCTTGCGGGTCGCCGGGCGGCCGATCGATATTCGCGTTTCGACCGTGCCCACCGGCCACGGTGAGCGGGTGGTGATGCGCCTGCTCGACAAACAGGCCGGGCGTCTGCACCTGGAAAGCCTGGGCATGGACCCACAGTTGCTGGCCCGGCTCGATACGCTGATCCGCCAGCCCCACGGCATCGTGCTGGTCACCGGCCCCACCGGCAGCGGCAAGACCACCAGCCTGTACGCCGCGCTGGCCCGGCTTGATGCGACCATCAGTAACATCATCACCGTGGAAGACCCGGTCGAATATGACTTGCCGGGCATCAGCCAGATCCAGGTCAACGCCAAAATCGACATGACCTTTGCCCTGGCGTTACGCGCCATCCTGCGCCAGGACCCGGACATCATCATGATCGGCGAAATCCGCGACCTGGAAACGGCGCAGATCGCGGTCCAGGCCTCGCTCACCGGCCACCTGGTGCTGGCCACCCTGCACACCAACGATGCGGTGTCGGCGGTCAACCGTCTGATTGACATGGGCGTCGAGCCTTTTCTGCTCGCCTCATCCATGCTCGGTGTGCTGGCCCAGCGTCTGGTGCGCTGCCTGTGCGTGCATTGCCGGCAACCAGACCCGGCTGCGCCCGGCACCTGGCGGCCGCTGGGCTGCGTTGAGTGCAACCACACCGGCTACAGCGGCCGTACCGGGATTCATGAGTTGTTTTGCATTGATGACGATATCCACAGCCTGATCCATCAGGGCGCGGGTGAACTGGCTCTGCGTGCCGCGGCGCAGCGTAACGGCATGCTCAGCATGCGTGACGATGGCGAACGCTGGATCCGCAACGGCACTACCGCGCCCCAGGAAATCCTGCGCGTGACACGGGACGTCTGATGAATCGCTACCGGTTTGAAGCCGCCGACGCCAATGGCAAGCTCGAGTCCGGGCTGTTGGACGCTGACAGCCAGAGCGCGGCGCTTGGCATTCTGCGCAGCCGCGGCCTGACGGCGTTGTCGGTGCAACAGCAAGACAGCACGGCCAGCAACGGCGGTGCAGGACTGTTCAGCGCGCGGCTGACCGACAACGATCTGGCCTGGGCCACCCGCCAACTGGCAAGCCTGCTCGGTGCCAGCCTGCCGCTGGAAGCCGCCCTGAGCGCCACCGTCGAGCAGGCTGAACGCAAGCACGTCGCCCAGACCCTCAGCGCGGTGCGCACTGATGTGCGCGGCGGTATGCGCCTGGCCGACGCGCTGGCGGCGCGGCCCCAGGATTTTCCGGACATCTACCGAGCACTGATTGCGGCCGGTGAAGAGTCCGGCGACCTGGCCCAGGTCATGGAGCGGCTGGCCGACTACATCGAAGAGCGCAACAACCTGCGCAGCAAGATTCTCACCGCGTTCATCTATCCCGGTGTGGTCGGGCTGCTGTCGGTCGGCATCGTGATCTTTCTGCTCAGCTATGTGGTGCCGCAGGTGGTCAGTGCGTTTTCCCAGGCGCGCCAGGACCTGCCGGGGCTGACCGTGGCGATGCTCGAAGCGAGCGATTTCATCCGCGCCTGGGGCTGGCTGTGCGCCACGATGCTGGCCGGTGGCTTCTGGGCCTGGCGGCTGTACCTGCGCCGGCCGGCGGCGCGCTTGAGCTGGCATCGCCGGGTGCTGCGGCTACCGCTGTTTGGCCGCTTCGTACTGGGCCTGAACACCGCGCGTTTCGCCTCGACCCTGGCGATCCTTGGCGGCGCCGGGGTGCCGCTGTTAAGGGCGCTGGAGGCGGCGCGTCAGACCTTGTCCAACGACCGGTTGAGCCTGAGCGTCAGCGAAGCCACTGCCAAAGTGCGTGAAGGTGTGAATCTGGCCACCGCGCTGCGCATGGAGAATGTATTCCCGCCGCTGCTGATTCACCTGATCGCCAGCGGTGAGAAAACCGGCTCGCTGCCGCCCATGCTCGACCGTGCGGCGCAGACCCTGTCGCGGGATATCGAACGCCGGGCAATGGGCATGACCGCGCTGCTGGAGCCGTTGATGATCGTGGTCATGGGCGCGGTGGTGCTGCTGATCGTCATGGCCGTGCTGCTACCGATCATCGAGATCAACCAGCTGGTGCAGTGACGCGTCAGGCGCAATAAAAAACCCTCGTTGCCGAGGGTTCTTCATGCGCGGCTCACCGGGCTGGGTCAGAGCTTGCCGGCACCGGCCTTGGCTTTGACGTCGGCGGCCACTTTGTCGGCGTTCAACGGGTTGTAGCTGTAGGGCGGGGTCCAGCCGATGTTCGAACTCCAGGAGCAGCTCAGCGTGCTGCCATTGAGGGTCGAACCCTGGTCGCGGTAGACGCTGCCACCGTAGTCGCCGGCGATCTTGCTGCAGCCGCTGATACCGGAGATTTCAAAGGCGTTCTTCTCGGAATAGATCTTCGAGTTCTTGCCAACGCCATGGGCATAGCTGAACGGGTAGACCTTATGGCTGGTGCTGCCCACATGGTAGTTGTTGTACAGATGCACCTGGCCGAACCGCACCCGTGGTGCGCGGGCCGAGATGTTCTCGAACAGGCTGTTATGAATGGTGACCTTGAGTTTGCCGTCATCGGTGGTGCGGCTGTCGCTGGAGCCGATGAGGTTGTTCTTTTCGTGGGACTTGAACGCCGTGTAGGAGATGGTGACGTAGTTGGCGCCATTCTTGACGTCCAGCGCACCGTCGTGATGCTGCTTGGGACGACCATTGGCGGTGCCGTTCTGGTCATCGGTGCGGCGACCATCGGTGAAGGTCACGTGGTCCACCCACACGTTGTTGGCACCTTCGATGGTCAGGCCATCGTATTCGGAGTTCCAGTTGCCTGCACTGCCGTCATCGGCATCCCAGATCGGCTCGGGATCCCATGGGTTCTCGATGGTGATGTTGCGGATGATCACGTCGTTTTCTTTGGCGTAGAAGAAGCCTTCGCGGATTTCGGCATTGTTGGTGATGCCGACGATGGTGGTCTTGCCCGGAATGTCCAGGCGGCCGCGTTTTTTCATGTCTGCGGTGGTGGTGTAGGCCTTGCCTTCGCTGACGTCGATGACGCCGTTGATCTTGATGATCCGGCCATTGCTGCCAACCGAGGCGCTCAGCGCGGTTTTCAGTTCGGCGGCGTTTTTGACGGTGTAGATATTGTTGGCCGCCGCACGCGAGCCGCCTTTGGTGCCGCCGTTCTGGGTGGCCCAGCCGGTGGTGGCGACGTCGGTTGCGATATCGGCCTGGGCAGCCAGGCTGGTGAACAACAGCGAGGCGACAACAGCGCTCGCCAATTTGCTGGCAGTGAAAGTTGCAGACTTGGTCATAAGTAATCGGATCCTTGATTAACTTGAGTATTTAACGCACCGGGTAACCGACACGTTGCTCGAGCGGACGTCCTTATCGCCTTCTGGCAGCGAATAACGTCCGCTGCGAGAAGCAGCCTAGCAGTTTATTGGTGTGTTGTCGTATGACTTTTTTGGCAAAAGTGAGCACTCTTTCACGCTATCCCGTTCATGGTTGATAGTGCCTAAGTGCGCGCACCAAAGAGCCTGAGAGAGCGCCCATAGATAGTCAGGTTTTATAATAAAGCCAGTTAACTCAGTGGGTTAATGAGTCTGTTTGTTGGCTTTAAAGGTTTTGTTGGCGAGGGACTGAATCGTGGCGGATTAGTGCGTGAGTAGAATGGTAACTTTTCTACTGTTGTGTGATGAGGTTTGCTTAGTTGGGCTTTGTCCGCTCTAGTTCGAGCGTGTCATCGTGATTGGCGTTGGCTGCACATTGTACGACCGTTACCGGGTAACGGCGGCTGTAACATTTTTTCGGCTGCCGGCCCTGGCAACGTTTGCGGTAATAAAGAAGCCCCGCCAGGCAAGGCCTGACGGGGCTCGGGATGTAGCTGTTGCAACAACGTGCAGCCTTACAGTGCCATATCGGTCGCTGCGTTGCTCTCACGTGGCTTGGCCGGTGCTGCTGCCGGGGCAACTGCAGTGTTGCCGTTCACTGCCGGCGGGGTTGGCAGTTGCAGCACTTCAGCGGTGTAGGCCCACTCTTTGGCAACCGCTTCAGGGCTGCTGTTGAGCTTGGTGCCATAGCTAGGCACGATCTGGTGCAGCTTTTCCTGCCAGGCCGGGGTGGCGACTTTGTCTTTGAAGACCTTCTCCAGCACGCTCAGCATGATTGGCGCCGCAGTCGAAGCACCTGGCGATGCGCCCAGCAGGCCGGCGATGCTGCCGTCTTTGGATGCAACGATCTCGGTGCCGAGTTTCAGCACGCCGCCTTTTTCTTCATCACGCTTGATGATCTGTACGCGCTGGCCGGCTTGCCACAGACGCCAGTCTTCTTGCTTGGCGTTCGGGAAGTATTCGCGCAGGGCTTCCAGGCGATCTTCGTCAGACAGCATGACCTGGCCGGCGAGGTACTCGATCAGCGGGTACTCTTTGATGCCGACCTTGGTCATTGGCCAGATGTTGTGGGTGTTGGTGCTGGTCAGCAGGTCCAGGTACGAGCCGTTCTTCAGGAACTTGGTCGAGAAGGTCGCGAATGGGCCAAACAGGATGACGCGCTTGCCATCGAGCACGCGGGTGTCCAGGTGCGGAACCGACATCGGTGGTGCACCGACCGAAGCCTTGCCGTAGGCCTTGGCCAGGTGGGCTGCCGCGATTTCGGTATTTTCGGTCACCAGGAACGAGCCACCCACCGGGAAGCCAGCGTATTCCTGGGCTTCAGGAATACCGGATGCCTGCAGCAGGTGCAGGGCACCACCGCCGGCGCCGATGAACAGGAACTTGGCGTCGGTCGAGTTCTCGGTGCCGTCTTTGAGGTTCTTGTAGGTCACGCGCCAGGTGCCGTCGGCATTGCGCTTGATCTCTTCGACTTCGCTGGACAGCTTGAGGTCGAAGTTAGGCTTGGTTTTCAGGTGGCCGACGAACTGGCGAGTGATCTCGCCGAAGTTCATGTCCGTACCGATCGGGCTCCAGGTGGCAGCGATCTTCTGGCTCGGGTCGCGGCCTTCCATCATCAGTGGAACCCACTGTTTGATCTGCGCCGGATCTTCGGAGTATTCCATGCCGCTGAACAGCGGGCTGGCTTTGAGCGCTTCATAGCGCTTTTTCAGGAACTCGATGTTCTCGTCGCCCCAGACAAAGCTCATGTGCGGTGTGTAGTTGATGAACGAGCGAGGGTCCTTGAGCACGCCGCTCTTGACCTGCCAGGCCCAGAACTGACGGGAGATCTGGAACGACTCGTTGATCTCGATCGCCTTGGAGATGTCGATCTTGCCGTCTTTGCCTTCTGGCGTGTAGTTCAGCTCGGCCAGGGCGGAGTGGCCGGTACCGGCGTTGTTCCAGCCGTTGGAGCTTTCTTCGGCTACCGCGTCGAGGCGCTCGACCATTTCGATCGACCAGCCTGGCTCCAGCTCGTTAAGCCAGATACCCAGGGTCGAACTCATGATGCCGCCGCCGACCAGCAGTACATCCACTTTTTTGGCTTCGGCAGCATGGGCAGACATGAAACCCGCCGAGAGTGCCAAGCCCAGCAAGGCCGTGTTCACTTTCTTAAACATGTTGTAGTTCCTAGGATTAATGCCGTCCTCCCACCATTCTTGGGCTGAGACTGGCCTGGCCGCAGGCATATCAGATGCCATTGGGGCCGGACCCGTCCTCAACAAGACTGGAAGGGCGACTCACCAGATCGATAACGATCGACCTCATTGTTATGTCCCTCCCGTGCTGACTTCTTATAAGTTGTTGGCTTCAGCGACTTCGATGACACTTGTCTGCTCAGGTCTGGCTGGCGTCGTGGCGCCAGGGCAAGCCTGTTTAACTCACACCCATCAGTGGATCACGAGTCCCTTTCGTCAGGCTGTCGCAGTCTGTGCTGCGCGCTTTAGAGGCGTCAGAAACAAGGCCTGAACGATTCAGCCGGGCATTTTAGACGAAAACGCCCGTAATAAAGACCTCTAATAGATAGGGTCTTGGCAATTAGCGTGTTGATGGTGACGAACATGCCGTTATCCGGCATGTGTCAAAGGGCACCATGACCCCGATCAGTCCGGCGTGGCCGGGCTGATTTTGCTTTCCAGTTGCGCAACTTTGGCTTCCAGTGCTTCAAGGCGCGCACGCGTGCGGGCGAGGACGGCCATCTGGCTGTCGAACTCTTCCCGGCTGACCAGATCGAGTTTGCTGAAAGCACTTTGCAGCACAATCTTGAACTGGCTTTCGAACTCGCTGCGCGGCAGCGGCGTCTCGCCATTGAACAGGCGCGAAGCGTGGTCGCTCAGGGCATCGAGGAGGGCTTTGGGGGCGAGCATGATCAATTCCCGGACTCAAGAGGGCTGGCAGTGTAGCACGAGCTGCTGTGGGGCATTTTCCCTCGGTCAGATGCACGTTTATTGCGCACAAGGGTGTGCACGTACGCACCGTTATTGTGCGGGCGGCGGCCGCCTGTGCCCGGTGTTGCAGGCCTGCAAGGCAGCAACGACCTGAATTCAGTGACTTTTTCCGACATGGCAAGCTTTCTGCAATAGACCTTCGTGACCCCTGCACTGATGCAGTCGACGTGACAAATGCAGTGCGGCAGGCACAACGGAGAAGTAGATCGTCAGATGCGTTTATCTGGCGTCGGTGTCGACCTGAACAGGCGACCGACACGTTACAAAGCCAGGCACTGAGCTTAGACTTGAGACGGGTTTGTTTTCCTGGGGCAAGTCCACCAATTCGGGAGAGAGTTTCATGAAACTAGTCACTGCAATCATCAAGCCGTTCAAACTCGATGACGTACGCGAATCGTTGTCCGAGATCGGCGTGCAGGGCATCACTGTCACTGAGGTCAAAGGCTTCGGACGTCAGAAAGGTCACACTGAGCTGTATCGCGGTGCTGAATACGTTGTCGACTTCCTTCCCAAGGTGAAGATCGATGTCGCCATTGACGACAAGGATCTGGACCGGGTTATCGAAGCCATTACCAAGGCTGCCAACACCGGCAAGATTGGCGACGGCAAGATTTTCGTCGTGAATCTGGAACAGGCGATCCGCATCCGTACCGGCGAAACCGATACCGACGCGATCTAAGCCGCCACCCCCCCTAAAGCCCCAGGAGAAACACTATGACTCTGCGTCAATTCGCAGGGCTTGGAGCCCTGTTGTCCCTCGCTTTACCTGGTCTGGCCCTGGCGGCTGAGCCTGCTGCAGAACCTGTACTCAATTCCGGTGACACCGCATGGATGCTGACCGCCACCGCGCTGGTCCTGTTCATGACCATTCCGGGCCTGGCACTGTTCTACAGCGGCATGGTTCGCTCGAAAAACGTTCTCTCGGTGATGATGCAGTGCTTTGCCATTACCGGTCTTATCAGCATCCTGTGGGTGGTCTACGGCTATAGCCTGGCGTTTGACACTACCGGCATGGAAGAAGGCGTGGTCAACTTCAGTTCGTTTGTCGGCGGCTTCGAGAAAGCCTTCCTGGCGGGCCTGACCCCTTCGAGCCTGACTGGCGCTGCTGCGCTGTTCCCTGAGGCGGTATTCATTACCTTCCAGATGACCTTCGCGATCATCACGCCGGCGTTGATCGTCGGTGCCTTCGCCGAGCGCATGAAGTTCTCCGCGATGCTGGTGTTCATGGCCATCTGGTTCACCCTGGTCTACGCACCGATCGCCCACATGGTCTGGGGCGGTGTTGGCGGCCTGATGTGGGACTGGGGCGTACTGGACTTTGCCGGTGGCACCGTGGTCCACATCAACGCCGGTATCGCGGGCCTGGTGGCTTGCCTGGTGCTGGGCAAGCGTAAAGGCTACCCGACCACGCCAATGGCTCCGCACAACCTGGGTTACACCCTGATCGGCGCGGCCATGCTGTGGATCGGCTGGTTCGGCTTCAACGCCGGCTCCGCTGCCGCCGCCAATGGCACCGCTGGCATGGCGATGCTGGTCACCCAGATCGCAACCGCGGCTGCGGCGCTGGGCTGGATGTTCGCCGAGTGGCTGACCCACGGCAAGCCAAGTGCTCTGGGCATCGCCTCGGGTGTGGTGGCAGGCCTGGTGGCAATCACCCCGGCCGCCGGTACCGCAGGCCCGATGGGCGCTCTGGTGATCGGCCTGGTCTCGGGTGTGGTGTGCTTCTTCTGCGCCACCAGCCTCAAGCGCAAGCTGGGCTACGACGACTCGCTGGATGCCTTCGGCGTGCACGGTGTCGGCGGTATCGTCGGGGCGATCCTCACCGGTGTGTTCGCAGCCCCTGCGCTGGGCGGCTTCGGCACCGTGACTGACATCGGCGCCCAGGTCTGGGTGCAGTTCAAGGGTGTCGCCTTCACCGTGGTGTACACCGCAATCGTGACCTACGTGATCCTCAAGGTGCTGGATGTGGTCATGGGGCTGCGGGTCAACGAAGAAGAAGAAGTCGTTGGTCTGGACCTTGCGCAACACAACGAGCGCGGCTACAACCTGTAAGCCTTCTGCGAAAAATGCCCGGCTAGCCGGGCATTTTTTTTGTCTGAAATTTATGGATCACCCGCGCTGCGATGCTGTCATTGATTGTGCATCACGCAGTGTTATAGATCGTTTGCGCCGGTCTCGACGGCACTTTTGCCAGCAACGGCTATTGCTGACAGTAATGTAGGTTTATGGCGCTTTGCTTTTTTCTCAGGCGAGTTAGAATGCGCGCCGAACGTGTGGAGAACGGTATGTGGCAGCAATCAGTGGTCACCCTGCGAGAGCGGTCGCGCGGGTTTCACCTGGTCACCGATGAGATCGTTGCCGGCGTGTCCGGGCTACGGGAGTGTCGGGTTGGATTGCTGCATCTGTGGTTGCAACATACCTCGGCGTCGTTGACCGTCAACGAAAACGCCGACCCGGCTGTGCGTCGTGACTTCGAGCGATTTTTCAACCGCCTGGTGCCTCAGGGTGTGGCGGGCTTCGAACACAACGATGAAGGTCCTGATGACCTGCCGGCGCACTTCAAGGCCAGTTTGCTAGGCTGCCAGTTGATTTTGCCGGTGACGGCCGGACGTTTGGCGCTGGGTACATGGCAAGGTGTTTATCTCGGTGAGCATCGTGATCGCGGTGGTGCTCGCCGGGTCCTGGCCACCCTTCAGGGTGAGCGGGAATAGCCGCTGGTTTGAGCGGCTGCTGGTTCTCACGGCGGCTCGATTTTCCGGGTTGCTGAGCTATAACTAATCTGCTTTCGCAAGTCATGAGGTAGAACATGAGCGACGACGACAACGATAACGATGATCTGGTAGACGACCTGGAAGGCGAGGACGAAGGCGAGGAGCTCAGCGCAGCGCCTGAAGACGACGCTCCTGATGCTGATGATGGCGGCGAAGTTACGGCCGCGCCTGCCAAAGGCAAGTCCAAGGCTGCAGTATCGGTCGATGAACTGCCCAGCATCGAGGCCAAACAAAAGGATCGCGACGCTCTGGCACGCGCCATGGAAGAGTTTCTCTCTCGTGGCGGCAAAGTGCAGGAAGTCGAGGCCAATGTGGTGGCCGACCCGCCCAAGAAGCCGGACAACAAGTACGGCAGCCGCCCTATCTGAGGCGTCTTGAGCGTAAAGAAAAAGCCCGCTGTCGCTGCGGGCTTTTTCTTGCCTGTGATCCGGCGCATGGCCCTCGCAGGAGCAGCTTTAGCTGCAATACTGTTCAGTTAAGTACTGCATGCCTTTGTAGGAGCGACCTTGGTCGCGAAGAGGGCGGCACATTCGCAGCAGATGTAGTGTTTTTACTGGCCTCTTCGCGAGCAGAGCTCGCTCCCACCGGGTCCGCAGTGCTTATCTGAACAGTATTGGCTTTTGCTGCGAAGCCGCCACTAAAGCGCAGCGTCGCCCAGCCCCTCGTGCAATCGCGGTTGTGACGCGGCGGCGTTGATTCGTCAGCCCCAGCGTGCCAGCACCTCGGGCAATTGCGACAGGTTATGGATCTCTGCATCCGGGCGATGGGTGGCTTCCCAGACCTTGCCCTGCGGGTTGAACCAGATGGTTTTGAGCCCGGCGCGCTGGGCGCCGCCAATGTCATCTTCCGGGTGGTCACCGATATGCACGGCGTGGTCTGCCTCGCAGTTGGCGCGGCGCAGCGCCTCGCGAAACGGCGCGGGGTCGGGTTTGCCGATGCCCAGGTCCTCGGCGCACAGCACAAACCTGAAGTAGTCGGCCAGGCCCAGGCGCCGCACATCGGCGTTGCCGTTGGTGATCACGCCCAGTGCATAGGTCTTGGCAAGGATTTCCAGGGTCGGCTGGACCTCCGGGAACACCTGCACCTGATGGCGGCCATGGAGAAACGCTTCGAAACTGCGCTCGGCCAGGTCCAGTGCCTGGTCTTCGTCGTAACCGACGTCGCGCAGGGCATGAAACAGCACTTTGCGGCGCAGGGCGCTGATCCGGTGCTTGAGGCCGGGCTCGGCATTGATCAGCCGGGTGCGGATTTCCCACAGGTGCTCGACCGGTACTGGCCCAAGGCGGGGTGCGTGTTCAATCAGCCAGTCGCGCAGCAGGGTTTCGGCGCCGGCAATGGCCGGGGCGTTATCCCAGAGCGTGTCGTCCAGGTCGAAGGTGATCAGCTTAATCATGGGCATTGCCTTTGCGTTTGGCCCGTGGATGGGCGCTGTCGTACACGGTGGCCAGGTGCTGGAAGTCCAGATGAGTGTAGATTTGCGTGGTGCTGATATCGGCATGGCCGAGTAGCTCCTGCACCGCACGCAGGTCCTGGGAGGACTCCAGCACGTGGCTGGCGAAGGAGTGGCGCAGCATGTGCGGGTGCAAGTTCTGGCCCAGTTCGCGCTCGCCGGCGGCCTTGAGGCGCACCTGCACCGCGCGCTGGCCCAGGCGTTTGCCCTGTTGGCTGATGAATACCGCGTTGTCGCGCGGGTTGGCCAGGGCACGCAGCTTGAGCCACTCTTCCAGCGCCTGACGCGCCTTGCTGCCGATTGGCAGAACCCGGGTCTTGCTGCCTTTGCCCAGCACTTGTACCAGGCCATCGGCAAGGTCCAGCTGGTCGGTGTCCAGGCCGGTCAACTCCGAGAGGCGCAGGCCTGAGGAGTAGAACAACTCCATGATGGCCTGATCGCGACGGGCCAGAAAATCGTCTTCCACCGCGCCATCGAGCAGTTGCGCTGTACGGTCGGTGTCGAGGGTCTTGGGCAGTCGCCGTTCGCCTTTGGGGGGCGCCAGGCCGCCTGCCGGGTCGTGCTGGCACAGGCCTTCACGGTTCAGATACTGATACAGCCCGCGCACGGCTGACAGCAGGCGCGCCAGGCTGCGCGAAGACTGGCCCTGCTGATGCTGGCGGGCGATAAAACTGCGCAGCAACGCAATGTCCAGAGCGCTCCAGTCGCCGAGCGCCTGTTTCTGGCAGAAGGCCAGGACCTTGCCCAGGTCGCGGCGATAAGCCAGCAGGGTGTGCGGTGACACCTGACGCTCACTGCGCAAATGCTCGCAGTAGGCTTGCAGTTGCTGCTCCAATCTCAGCGCACCGAGCGCAAGGCATGAGTGAAGCGCGGCAGCAGACGGCTCAGCACTTCGCCGATATAGCCTAGAAACAGCGTGCCCACGGAACTCTTGTAGTGCTGCGGGTCACGGCTGCCGATGGCCAGCACGCCATGCAGGCCCTGATGATTGAGGGTCACCAGCGCGGTAGAGCCGACTTCTTTGGCGGGTTCGGCACCGAACAGAAATGCCAGCTCGTGATCGCGCAGTGCGCCGCACACAGCCTTGTCGCCCATCAGCCCGCCGATGGCCTTCTGCGCTTCGCTGCTGCTGATCCAGCGGCCGACCGGCATGCCGTTGTCGCCAAACAGGATCAGGCTGACAAAGGGCACCTGGAAGTCGTGGCGCAGGCTGTCTTCGACGGCCATGATCAGCTCTTCGAGGCTGCCGGCGTCCATCAGCGTCAGGTTCAGGCGTCGGGTCTTTTCAAATAGCCGGTCGTTGTCGCGGGCGACATCCATCAACTGTGACAGCCGGTGACGCATCTCGATGTTGCGTTCGCGCAGCAGCTTGAGCTGGCGTTCGACCAGCGACACGCTGTCGCCGCGCTGGTGCGGGATGCGCATGCTTACCAGCAGTTCGTCGTGCTCGGAGAAAAACTCCGGGTGCTGAAGCAGGTAGGCGATGACCGCCTCCGCTTCAGGATTGAGCCGCGCATCCGCAGTGGATGGCTGCTCGACTAGGGTTGAAGCTGGAGGCTGATCGGTCATCGCATTTGCTCACTCATAGACGAACCTGACCCTCGTAGACCCGTACCGCCGGCCCGGTCATCAACACCGGTTGGCCCGGCCCGGCCCATTCGATACTCAGGCGGCCACCGGGCAGGTCAATCATGACCGGTGAATCCATCCAGCCCTGACTGATGGCTGCGACGGCGGCTGCACAGGCACCGGTACCGCAGGCCTGGGTTTCCCCGGCGCCACGCTCCCAGACGCGCAACTGCGCGCGCTGGCGGTCTACGACATGCAGGAAACCAACATTGACCCTGGCCGGGAAGCGCGGGTGGTGTTCGATCTTCGGTCCCAGCTCATGCACCGGGGCCTTGTTGATGTCTTCAACGCGAAGTACCGCGTGCGGGTTGCCCATTGATATGGCCGCCAGTTGCACGGTCTGGCCGTCGACCTGCAGATCATAACTGCTGGCCTGTTGCGGCGCCTGGAACGGGATCTGCTCGGGAACCAGCCGTGGCGGGCCCATGTCGACGCTGATCTGGCCGTCATTGCGGACGTCCAGCTCGATGACCCCGCTCTTGGTCTCGACGCGGATCTTGCGTTTGGCGGTCAGGCGCTTGTCCAGCACGAAGCGCGCGAAGCAGCGCGCACCGTTGCCGCACTGCTCGACCTCGGAACCATCGGAGTTGAAGATCCGGTAACGAAAGTCCACGTCCGGGTTGCTCGGTGCCTCGACGATCAGCAGTTGATCGAAGCCGATGCCGGTATGCCGGTCACCCCATTGCTTGGCGTGCTTGGGCTGGATGTGCGCGTGCTGACTGACCAGGTCCAGAACCATGAAGTCATTGCCCAGCCCGTGCATTTTGGTAAAACGCAGCAGCATGGATTACTCCGGCAGCAGGCTTTCGCCGGCGAACAACTCGGTCAGGGTTTCGCGGCGGCGCACTTCATGGGCCTGATTGCCATCGACCAGCACCTCGGCGGCGCGGCCACGGGTGTTGTAGTTCGAGCTCATGACAAAACCATAGGCGCCCGCCGAGCGTACGGCCAGCAGGTCGCCTTCAGCCAGGGCCAGCTCGCGGTCTTTGGCGAGGAAGTCGCCGGTTTCGCAGATCGGGCCGACGATGTCGTAAGGGCGGGTCGCGCTGTCACGCGGCTGCACCGCCGAAACGTCCATCCAGGCCTGATACAGGGCCGGGCGGATCAAGTCGTTCATTGCCGCATCGACAATGGCAAAGTCCTTGTGCTCGGTGTGCTTGAGGTACTCGACACGGGTCAGCAAGGCGCCGGCGTTGGCGACAATGAAACGGCCCGGCTCGAATACCAGGCCCAGGTCGCGGCCTTCAAGGCGCTTGCGCACCGCCTGGATATAATCCTGAGCCAGAGGCGGCTCTTCATCGCGGTAACGCACGCCCAGGCCGCCGCCCAGGTCGATATGGCGCAAGTGGATACCGCAATCACCCAGCCGGTCGACCAGATCCAGCAGGCGGTCCAGCGCGTCGATGAACGGTTCCAGAGTGGTCAGCTGCGAGCCGATATGGCAGTCGACGCCGACCACTTCCAGGTTCGGCAACTGCGAGGCGCGGACGTAAACGTCTTCGGCCTGAACAATATCAATGCCGAACTTGTTCTCTTTCAGGCCAGTGGAAATGTAAGGGTGGGTGCCCGCGTCGACGTCCGGGTTGACCCGCAGCGATACCGGCGCGCGTACGCCCAGCTCGGCGGCCACCAGCTGGAGGCGCTCCAGCTCTTCAGTAGACTCGACGTTGAAGCAGTGCACGCCGACTTCCAGCGCCCGGCGCATGTCGTCGCGGCTCTTGCCCACGCCGGAGAAGACGATCTTGTCAGCCCGCCCGCCCGCCGCCAGAACGCGTTCGAGTTCACCGCGCGAAACGATGTCGAAGCCGGCGCCCAGGCGGGCCAGCACGTTGAGCACGCCCAGGTTGGAGTTGGCTTTGACTGCAAAGCAGACCAGGTGCGGCATGCCGTTCAGGGCGTCGGCATAGGCGTTGTACTGCGCCTCGATGTGCGCGCGCGAATAAACGTAGGTCGGTGTGCCGAAACGTTCGGCGATGGCAGACAGCGCCACGCCTTCCGCGAACAGCTCGCCGTCGCGGTAGTTGAAAGCGTCCATTGAGGTCCCTTAGTTGTGCTTGTGCGAGTGCGACTTGGCTTGTTCGTCGGCAGACTTGGTGTCGTCAGGCAGGTACAGCGGGCCTTTCTGGCCGCAGGCGGTGACAAGACAGGCAACCGCGACGAGCGCAGCAAGCGAAGAGATCAGGCGCTTCATGGCGAAATCCTTTGTATAAGCTTTGATTGGGCCCGAGTATACCGGCCACCTGACGGCTTGCCTATGCAGCGCGCCTCCCGTCTGGCGGGGTTGGCAGGCTGTTGAAAAACTGCCTGCGTTGCCATTGCGGCGTTAAAAACAGGCTCACAATGCTCATTTACAGCCCGTAAACTGCGCTTTCTCGTCTGTTTTTGCCTTGCACTGGCTGCCTCGCCAATGTTTTTCAACGGCCTGCCAGCGCGGCAATGACTGGCCGGGTCAGAAAAATGGCGGATTATCGACGCCTGACGAACAAGCAGGCGGCCAGGCTTTGCATTTGCCCGGCTGCGCCCGTATCGTGCGCGGCATGTGATGCCTGACCACTTTTGCGAGGTTCCCCCATGAGTTTGACCGAAGCGCGTTTTCACGATCTGGTCGATGCCACCCAGCAGGCCCTGGAGGACATCTTCGACGAGAGCGATCTGGACCTTGATCTGGAAAATTCGGCCGGCGTGCTGACCGTCAAGTTCGAAAATGGCTCGCAACTGATCTTCAGCCGTCAGGAACCCCTGCGTCAGCTGTGGCTGGCGGCGCGCTCAGGCGGTTATCACTTCGACTACGACCAGGAAGAAAATCGCTGGGTCTGTGATACCAGTGATGAACTGCTGAGCGAAATGCTGCCGCGCATCACTCTTGAGCAGGCGGGCGTCGAACTGGAATTCGACGAGATCTGATGATGACCACCGGCGCCGCTCCACGACCTCCCAAACCGCTGTACAGCAACGTCAGCCCGGCTGTTGCTTCGCCGTGCGTCAGCCTCTGCCGGCTGGATGAAGACAAGGTCTGCCTGGGCTGTTTCCGGCATGTGGAAGACATTCGCGAGTGGCGCTCGGCCGATGACGAGCGGCGCCGGCAGATCCGTCATGCCGCCGAGCAGCGCAGGCTGCAGGCTCAGGCCTGATCCATCGCCTCATTCAGCAGCTTTTCCAGCCGCGCCTTGTGGCGCAGGTAAAGGATGCTCTGGCCGTGGCCGTCATCGAGCAGCCCTGACAAGTCCAGGTCGGTGATGTAGCAGCGGTAGCGCTCCGGTTCCTGACGCTGGGCAAGGATCTGCCGGGCGACCACGGCGTACAGCTGGTCGCCATGCTCCAGTTCGGTGAACTCCCGGTTATTGCAGTACAGCGAGACGTTCATCTGCCCCGGTGAAGCCTCTTCGATAATCGCCTGCACGTCATAGAACGGCTTGTCCGCTGTGGTCGGCGCCTGACGCGGTTCGATGCTGCGGGCATGGCCGCTGCCTGAAGGCAGGATCTGGTAATACAGCACCTCAAGCGACACCGGCTCGTGCGGATTATCCAGGGGCAGCGAGGCGCCGCGCCGGTAAATGAGTGAGTGGAAGAAACGCTGCAAGGGCATTAACAGGCTTTGCTCGTCGTGCCATGGCAGGCGCTGATGCCAGAGTGCGTTGTGCTCGTCGAGCACATAAAGGTCGGCGTAACGGTCGATAACCCGATAGAACACCTGCAGGCATTCTGGCTGACCGTAGGGCATGATCAACGGCAGGTCTTGATCGTCCAGGGCATGCGGGTCCAGATACAGCGGGCTGTAGCAAGGCAGTTCTTCGCCCAGATAGGTGAACAGCCCCGCCACACTGTTGACCACCACCTGGGTTGTCTGGTCGGGCAGCAAGGCCAGAACGTGGTACTGCTGCTGGACCTGGAACAGGTAGCGGTGGTTCAGGCGACGGGCCTGCAACAAGCGGGCGGTATCGATGATTTCCTCGACTCGTTGGGCAATGGCCGGTGCGCGGTTATGGCAGAAGCAGCGCACCTGGATGCGCGGCTGCGTGCCGCCGTCGGGCAGGCTGCCGAGCAATTCGGTCAGGCAGTCGAGCAGCGCGTGCGGCCCCTCATAGCGGCTGACCAGCGTCTCGTTCCAGCTATTGAGGGTCACCTGGTCGAGGGTCAGCACCAGGTTTTCGCGCGTCCCGGCATAGCTCAGCGAGTCGGTACGCTCAGTGGTCATCAGGATATTCAGGTCGCGGTGATGGCGCAGTGGGTCGACCCCGACATTGACCAGCAAGAGAATTTGCGCAGGCTCGCTGGGTTGCAACAGTTGCTCGTCGCTGACGCTCGGCAACGGTAGCGGGATGCTCTGCTGCAAGGCGCCGATCAGGTTGAACAGCTCAATCTCGCTCAGATCGCTGCTGCCGGGATGCAGTGCCAGGCGCGTTGTGCTGTCGATGACGCCGTTACGATGACACCAGGTCAGCAGCTCGATCAGCTCGCGGCTGCGTTTGATCGGCGCATGGTTTTCATACTCCTGCACGCCGAGATTGCCGTTGTACAGGCTCCACTGGTGTTTGCCCGGCTCACGCGGGTTGGGCAGGTGGATCAGGGTCAGGGTGTCCTCGGCCAGATCCGGAGCGATACCGGGGTTGATGAACTCGATCTTGCCCGCTTTACGCTCGAAAGCGGCATACAGGCGACGGCCCAGCACGCTCATGTCCCTGGTATTGATCGAGTTGGCGACCTGCCGGGTGCGGGCAAACTGGGTCAGGAAGCGGTAGCTGTAATTGAGTTCGTTGACCAGCGCGCGACGTTCGTGACTGACTTGCCGGACTTTCCAGTGGTTACGGTTGTCGAGCAGGGTCAGTTGCTGTTCACTCCAACCCCATTGACGGGTCAGATGTTCCAGCAACTGGCGTTGCCAGCCGCTGCTGCGCTGCCGGCCGGTCAGCTTTTTATTGACCTTCAAGTACAGGCTATGCCGCACCAGTTCCAGACGTTCGGGCTCGTTGCGGGCCAGCAGGTGCTCTTCGATGCGTCGGTACGCCACGATGTAGGGGTCGAGTTCGTCCGGGTCGAGGCGGTGGGCGAACACCTCTTGTTTGTAACGCAGGCTCAGGCACTGAACATGCGGGTACTCGCTGGCATAGACCTCGATCAGCAAGAGCTTGAGCACCGACTTGTAAGGTGACTCGATGCCCTTGTACAACTGCCAGAGCCCGGCGCCGACGAACTCACCCGCCGGAATGTGGGCCATATTGCCCAGGTCGAGCACTTCATCGGCGCGGATGAAGCGCTTGGACAGCAGGGTGTGCGAATACTGCTCGTAACGGGCTTCTTCGTAGGCTGGCACCAGCCACCACAGTGGAATGCGCCCGGCAAGCCAGATGGCGGTGCGGTAGAACTCATCGAGCAACAGGTAGTGCTGGGTGGTGCCGCAATCGTCTGAACTCAGTTGCGTCTCGCGTTCGCCCTCGCGAAAGCGTTGTGGGTCGACCAGAAAGAAGTGCGCTTCGGCGCCTTGGGTGGCGGCCCAGGCTTCCAGTGCCTGGCATTTCTTGCGCAGCTCGGCAATGGCTTCGGGTGTCAGTTCGCTGTCGTGGCAGACCCAGACGTCCATATCGCTTTGCTCGGCCTGTGCCAGCGTCCCCAGGCTGCCCATCAGGAACAGTCCGTGGATTGGCTGCACCGCATGACCATGGCGTGGCTTGTGCGAGAAAGACCGGGTCAGCCGTTGTGCTTCGGCCAGGACCGGGGCCGCCGGCTCGTAATTCGACACACCGGCTGGCGTATTGCCGGATACATAACCGGGCAATAGCGGGTGATTGACGTGAAACAGCAGCGGCAGCAGGGTCAGGACGCTTTGCTGGCGTGAGGAAAGTCCTTCCATGGCGCGTGCCAGACGGCGCTCGTTGAGGCTCAGGAAGCGGTCTTTGAGTTGGCTGAGGACTTTGCGGTCAATGCCCTGATCAAGGTCGGGGCGAATTTCAAATGGGTGCGTCATCGCCACTCAAACCCGGTTCAGGTTTTGTTGTAAGTATTGATGCCGTTACCCCGAACGGGCTGATGCGCTGGGCTTGAACGGCGTAATTGAAAAATGACGCCAATTTTATAGCGCTTCGGGAGGTTCAGGTGAAGAGCCCGGCAAGCTTTTTTATCGCCAGGCTCTGATGGCTGCCGCGAATCAGGCTGCCTTGCGGGAAACGTCGAGAATGGTCAGCAGGGCCTGGGCGTGGCGTGCAGCTTCCAGTCCCAGGCTGGTCAGATAGCCACCGTCGACCTGGGTGGTCAGGCCTTTTTCATTGAGTCGCTGCGCAGCGGCAATCGCACTGGGGGCTGCCACGTGATGGATCTTGAGGCCTTCAAGGGTGTTGTCCAGGTTGAACAGGGCAAGGATTTCCAGTTCAGCAACCAGCTCAGGGGTATAAGACATAGGCGCTCCAGACTTTTTATAGTGGGTATCTTCAAGCGTAGCCCCTCGAACAGACCGTGGCAGGGGGCCTTGGCAGTGTAGTCCCGGTTCTGGAGCTTTGCCTATCAGTCTTGTGGCGGGAGCTCCGGCAAGGCGCGCAAGGAGGTCTCGTACCACTGGCTGTCGAAGGGTCGGTCGGCTTCAAGCATGGCGTCGATCTCGACGGCCAGTACATGGGCCATCATTTCGAGAATGTCGTCACGTTCATAACCCACCAGGGTCAGCTTGTTGTACACCGCCTTGGCGGCCGGCGGATTGTCGGACTCAAGCTGGTTTTCGATGGCCTGGATCAGGGTCGAAGCGGCGAACTGCTCTTCGTCATCGGCATCGATGTCGTGTTCGGGGGTGTTGCTCATGGAGGTTCTCCTGTGAAGCATCGCGGCTGAAGGCGCTCGTGGGAGCAAGCTTCGCTCCCACGGCGACCGGGTGGCGATAGCTCAGCGTGCAGCCAGCAGCGCCTGGCCGCGGGCTACGGCGGCGCGAACCTGGGCCGGTGCGGTCCCGCCGATATGGTTACGGGCGTTGACCGAACCTTCCAGGGTCAGTACCGCGAACACGTCCTGCTCGATCTGGTCACTGAACTGGCGCAGTTCGTCCAGGCTCATTTCAGCCAGATCCTTGCCGGTTTCGACGCCGTACTTCACGGCATGCCCGACGATTTCGTGGCAGTCGCGAAACGGCAGGCCGCGGCGCACCAGATAGTCGGCCAGGTCGGTGGCAGTGGAGAACCCGCGCAACGCGGCTTCGCGCATGATGGCGTGACGCGGCTTGATCGCCGGGATCATGTCGGCAAACGCCCGCAGCGAGTCGCGCAGGGTGTCGGCGGCGTCGAACAGCGGTTCCTTGTCTTCCTGGTTGTCCTTGTTGTAGGCCAGTGGCTGGCCTTTCATCAACGTCAGCAGGCCGGTCAGGGCGCCGAACACGCGGCCGCTCTTGCCGCGCACCAGCTCAGGTACGTCAGGGTTTTTCTTCTGCGGCATGATCGAGCTGCCGGTGCAGAAACGATCCGGCAGGTCAATGAACTGGAACTGGGCGCTGGTCCACAGCACCAACTCTTCCGAGAAGCGCGACAGGTGCATCATCGCCAGCGATGCGGCGGCGCAGAATTCGATAGCGAAATCGCGGTCCGACACGCCGTCCAGCGAGTTGCCGCTGACCGCTTCGAAACCCAGCAACTGGCAGGTCAGCTCACGGTCGATCGGGTAGGTGGTGCCCGCCAGCGCAGCGCTGCCCAGCGGCATGCGATTGGTGCGCTTGCGGCAGTCGACCAGGCGCTCATGGTCGCGGCTGAGCATCTCGAACCAGGCCAGCAGATGGTGGCCAAAGGTCACTGGCTGAGCGGTCTGCAGGTGCGTGAAGCCGGGCATGATGGTGTCGGCTTCGCGCTCGGCCTGCTCCAGCAAACCTTGTTGCAGGCGGGTGATTTCGCCGAGGATCAGGTCGATTTCATCGCGCAGCCACAGGCGGATGTCGGTGGCCACCTGGTCGTTACGGCTCCGCCCGGTGTGCAGCTTTTTACCGGTGATGCCGATGCGGTCGGTCAGGCGGGCTTCGATGTTCATGTGCACGTCTTCCAGGTCGACGCGCCATTCGAACTGGCCAGCCTCGATTTCACCCTGGATGGTCGTCAGGCCGTCGATGATGGTGTCGCGTTCGGCATCGCTCAACACGCCGACCTTGGCCAGCATGGTGGCATGGGCGACAGAACCCATGATGTCATGACGATACAGGCGCTGGTCAAAGTTGACGGAGGCGGTGAATCGCGCGACGAACGCGTCGACGGGCTCACTGAAACGGCCGCCCCAGGACTGGTTGGTCTTGTCGGTGCTCATGATTTCGCTCGTTGCTCTGCTTTTGGTTACGAAGTGCGTCGATCATAGCAGGATGGTGTGTTTTTATCCTTGCAGCGCTTGCTGCCGTCATGTGCCGGGCAGAGACTGGACGCCATGCGTGAGGGCCCTATGAAAACCGAAAACGATCAATCCGCGGCGCAACAGGACTTCTTTTTACCCGAACTGTGCCTGCCCCAGACGCTGCTGGTACTGATACTGCTGGCCGAGCTGCTGGTGCTGGCACTGATACTGGTCGAGCCGATCCCTGACGGCTTTCCATGGGTGCGGCTGGCCCTGATGTCGTTGTTCGTGCAGTGGATCGTGCTGCTCTCGGCGGCGCTGCTGTGCGGCCTGCGTCCCTGGCTGGCACGCTTGCCAAGCGGTCTGGCCGGGCTGTCGGGGTGCCTGATGGTGGTGGGGTTGACGCTGCTGTGTACCGTGATCACCGATGTCTGTCAGTTGTCGGGGCGGATCAGCCTGGAGGGCATGGTCGAGCGCTATATTCGTTATTCGGTGATTGCCTTGATCATGTCGGCGCTGATGTTGCGCTATTTTTATCTACAGAGTCAGTGGCGCAAGCAGCAACAGGCCGAGTCTCTGGCCAGGATCGAGGCGCTCCAGGCGCGTATCCGGCCGCACTTTCTGTTCAATACGCTCAACAGTATCGCCAGCCTGGTGGTGAGCAACCCGGTCAAGGCTGAGCAGGCGGTGCTGGATCTGTCTGACCTGTTTCGTGCCAGCCTGGCCCGGCCGGGCACGCTGGTGACCTGGGGTGAGGAACTGGAACTGGCGAGAAGATATTTGTCGATCGAACAATATCGTCTTGGCGAGCGTCTACAGTTGGATTGGGCGGTAAGTGCAATCGCGGATGACTTGCCGATTCCCCAGCTAACCTTGCAACCGTTGCTGGAAAACGCTTTGACCTATGGCATTGCTCCTCGTGTTGATGGAGGGGTGGTCAGGGTCGAGGCAGATTACGAAGGGGGAGAGTTCATATTGTGTGTCAGCAATCCTTATGACGAAGTTGCCCCGCGGCAGACGTCCAACGGCACCCAGCAGGCTTTGTTGAACATAGGTGCGCGAATTACGGCACTTTTTGGTCCTCATGCCAGTCTGAGCGTGGAGCGCCGTGACGGTCGTCACTACACCTGTCTACGCTATCCTTGTGCGAGACTCACGCAGGAAGCCAAAGCAATATGAATGTCCTGATCGTTGATGACGAACCCCTGGCCCGCGAACGATTGAGCCGCCTGGTCGGTGAAATCGAAGGCTACCGGGTTCTTGAACCCAGCGCTGCCAATGGCGAAGAAGCCCTGGCGCTGATTGAAAGCCACAAGCCCGATATCGTGCTGCTCGACATCCTTATGCCAGGCCTAGATGGCCTGCAGGTCGCTGCCAGACTGTGCGAGCGGGAAACCCCGCCCGCCGTTGTATTCTGCACCGCACACGGTGAATTTGCCCTGGATGCGTTTCAGGTCAGCGCGGTCGGCTACCTGGTCAAGCCGGTGCGCCCCGAGCACCTGGCCGAAGCGCTGAAAAAAGCCGAACGACCCAATCGCGTGCAACTGGCCGCGATGACCCGCCCTGCCGCCGAGAGTGGCAACGGTCCGCGCACGCATATCAGTGCCCGGACCCGCAAGGGAATCGAGCTGATTCCCCTGGAGCAGGTGATCTATTTCATCGCCGACCACAAGTACGTCACCCTGCGCCATGAGGGGGGAGAGGTCTTGCTCGATGAGCCGCTCAAGGCGCTTGAGGACGAGTTCGGCGACCGATTCGTGCGCATCCACCGCAATGCTCTGGTGGCCCGTGAGCGAATCGAGCGCCTGCAGCGAACGCCCCTTGGGCATTTTCAGTTGTACCTCAAGGGTCTCAACGGCGATGCCCTGGTGGTCAGTCGTCGGCATGTGGCCGGCGTGCGCAAGATGATGCAGCAGCTTTGACGTTCTTCAGGACGGACGATTCGCGGCTCGTCCGTACCTGTCTGGCGTAAATGGACATTTCGACGCTGTTTTCGACAAAGCAGACTGTGCGCAGGACGACTATCGTCACTGGCCTCGCCAAAACGCGGCCCCGGACGGGTATGGGCAGTGTTTTCGTTGATTCGTGTCAGTGACCTGCCGGGAGTTCACCGGCAGCACTCCAAGCGCACGCGGCCGAACTGTTATCATCGGCGGTCTTTACCCTGTACGGATTGATCCATGTCCATTCGCGAGATCCGCATCGCTACCCGCAAAAGCGCACTGGCCCTGTGGCAGGCCGAGTATGTCAAAGCCCGCCTGGAACAGGCCCATCCGGGGCTGATCGTGACCTTGGTGCCGATGGTCAGCCGTGGCGACAAACTGCTCGACTCACCGCTGTCGAAAATCGGTGGCAAAGGCCTGTTCGTCAAAGAGCTGGAAACGGCGCTGCTGGAAAATCAGGCCGATATCGCTGTGCACTCAATGAAAGACGTGCCCATGGACTTCCCCGAGGGGTTGGGCCTGTTTTGCATCTGTGAGCGTGAAGACCCGCGTGATGCGTTCGTTTCCAACCATTTTGTCAGTCTTGATGCGCTGCCGCCGGGCAGTGTGGTGGGCACTTCAAGCCTGCGCCGTCAGGCCCAGTTGCTGGCCTTGCGTCCTGACCTGAAGATTCAGTTCTTGCGCGGCAACGTCAATACGCGCCTGGCCAAGCTTGATGCGGGTGAGTACGACGCGATTATCCTCGCCGCTGCCGGTTTGATACGGCTGGGCTTCGAGGCGCGTATCACCGCCAACCTGAGTATCGAAAACAGCCTGCCTGCCGGCGGCCAGGGCGCGGTGGGCATTGAATGCCGCAGCGCCGATGCGCAAATCCATGCGTTGCTGGCGCCGCTGCACCACGCCGACACGGCGGCTCGGGTGAGTGCTGAGCGTGCGCTCAATCGTCACCTCAACGGCGGCTGCCAGGTGCCGATCGCCTGTTATGCGGTGCTTGAAGGCGAACAGTTGTGGTTGCGCGGCCTGGTCGGCGAGCCGGCTGGCGGTGTGCTGCTGCGCGCTGAGGCACGTGCCTCCCGGGACGCGGCCCAGGCGTTGGGTGTGCAGGTGGCCGAGGACCTGCTGGCGCAGGGCGCAGAGCGCATTCTGCACGCCATTTATGGTCAGGCCGCAGAGTGATGAGCGCCTGGCGCCTGTTGCTGACCCGGCCTGCCGAAGAATCGGCGCAGGTGGCGCATGAGCTGGCCGCAGCAGGGATCTTTTCCAGCAGCCTGCCGCTGCTGGAGACCGAGCCGCTTGTGCTCGATGACGCGCAGCGCGCAAAGATCTTCGAATTGATGCACTACCAGGCGGTGATCGTGGTCAGCAAGCCGGCAGCGCGTCTGGTCGTCGAACTGCTGGATGAAATCTGGCCGCAGCCGCCCATCCAGCCGTGGTTTTGCGTAGGCCGCGGCACCGGGCAGATCTTGCTTGATTACGGTCTGCTGGATGTGACCTGGCCAGTGCAGGGTGACGACAGCGAAGCCTTGCTCGATTTGCCGCAATTGCATCAGGCCATCGCCATACCGGGAAGTCGTGTGTTAATCATGCGCGGTGAAGACGGACGCGAGTGGATGGCCGAGCGGTTGCGCGAGTCGGGTGTGCGGGTCGACTACCTGCCATTGTACCGCCGCTTCAGGCCCGATTACCCCGTCGCTGCGTTGCCACAGCGCGTGGCGGGGGAACGCTTGAACGGGCTGGTGGTCAGCAGTGGGCAGGGTCTTGAGCATTTGCTGCAGATGGCGGGAGACTGCTGGCCTGAATTGGCGGGTCTGCCGTTATTCGTACCGAGCCCCCGGGTCGCGGAGCTGGCACGTGATGCCGGTGCCCGTATTGTCGTCGATTGCCGTGGTGCCAGTACTGCGGCCTTGTTACAAGCCGTACAGGCAACCCCTGAACCCGCGGTGGCGGCGCCCTGATCGATCAAGCGTTGTGGAAAACGACGCCTAACTGCAAAGGATGGACACGTGAGCGAAACAGCCTTGCCCAAAGACGAAGAAGCGTTGTCGAAGACTTCGCCAGCAACTCCCGCCCCCAAGCGCAGCGGTAACCGAGGCAGTGGTCTGGCGGTTCTGGCCCTGTTGCTGGGGATTGCCGGTGTCGGTGTAGCCGGTTGGGGAGTATGGCAATTACGCATGCTCCAGGCGGGCCATCTGCAGCAGCGCAGTCAGGTGCAGGATATCGCCGAGCAGACCCTGGCTCTGGCGCGTACTGACCAGCAACTGAACGCGCGTCTGGCGCAGTTTCCGCCGGCCGCCCAGCTTGAAGACAACCGCCGCTTGGTGGCGCAGTTGCAGGGTGACCAGCAACGCCTGAGCCAGCGCCTGGAAACCGTACTCGGTGCCAGCCGCAAAGACTGGCGTCTGGCTGAGGCCGAGCATCTGCTGCGTCTGGCCAGCCTGCGTCTGTCGGCGTTGCAGGACATCAACAGTGCCCGCGCGCTGGTCCAGGGTGCCGACGAAATCCTGCGTGAGCAGGATGATCCGGGGGCTTTCGCTGCCCGCGAGCAACTGGCGCGGAGCATGACGGCGCTGCGCAGTGTCGAGCAACCTGACCGTACCGGCCTGTTCCTGCAACTGTCGGCGCTGCGTGAGCAGGCCTTGCAGCTCAACGCGCTGGCGCCGGAGTACCAGGACAAGGGCGAGTCGCTGTTCGGCCTGACCTCCAGCCAGAGCGAAGACAGCTACTGGAGCCGCTGGTGGAAGCAGATTTCCCACTACATCCGCATCGACTTCAATGCCGACAAGGACATTCGCCCGCTGCTCGCCGGGCAGAGCCTGGCGCAGGTGCGTCTGGCCCTGACCCTGGCGTTGGAGCAGGCGCAGTGGGCTGCGCTCAATGGCGAGCCGCAGGTCTACGCCAAGTCGATTGGCGAGGCGCGCAGCGTGCTGGATACCAACTTCAACAAAGACAATCCGCAGAGCAAGGTCATCGCCGAGCGTCTGGCGGCCCTGGCCGGCCAGCAGGTGTCGGTGCTGACCCCGGACCTGGCGCAAAGCCTCAGCGCGGTACAGGCTTACCTGGAGCGTCGCCAGATGTCGCCACAGCCGGCTGAAACGCAGCGGGGGACCAGCCCATGAAGCGCTTTTACATCCTGCTCTTTATTGCCATTGCTGTCGCGGCCCTGATCGGGGTCGCCATGGCCGAGCACGCTGGCTATGTACTGATTTCCTATCAGAACTTCCGTTACGAATCGAGCCTCTGGGCGGCCCTGGGTCTGTTGCTGGCGCTCTGGCTGGTGCTGCTGGTTGCGCGTTTGTTGATCGGGTTGGTCAGCGCCTCCAGCGGCCTGGTCAATCCCTGGTCGCGACACAACCGCAGCCGCCGGGTGCAGATCGCGGTCGAACAGGGCCAGATGGACCTGGCTGAAGGCCGCTGGGCCAGCGCCCAGCGTCATCTGCATCGCGCCGCAGAGGCTGATCCGCAGCCGCTGCTCTATTACCTCGGGGCTGCCCGCGCCGCCAATGAGCAAGGCCGTTACGAGGACTGCGACAGTCTGCTCGAGCGTGCCTTGCAGCGTCAGCCGCAAGCCGAACTGGCAGTGGCCCTGAGTCATGCCCAGTTGCAGCAGGACCGTGGCGATACCGATGGTGCGCTGGTGACCCTGCAGGCGATGCAGGAGCGTCACCGGCATAACCCGCAGGTGCTGCGTCAGTTGCAACGTCTGTACCTGCTGCGCGGCGACTGGTCCGAACTGGTGCGTCTGATGCCTGAGTTGCGCAAAGACAAAGTGCTGCCGGCGGCCGAGCTGGCCGAGCTGGAGCGCCGTGCCTGGGGCGAAAACCTCAGCCTGGCAGCCTGGCGTGAAACCGACAACGCCAGCGCCAGTGGCCTGGCGTCGCTGGACCAGGCCTGGAAGGCGCTCAGTTCTGCGCAGCGTCAGGAACCGGCCCTGGTGTTGGCCTACGCCGAGCAGTTGCGACGTCTGAATGCCGAGGCTCAGGCCGAAGATGTATTGCGCACCGCGCTCAAGCGCGACTACAACAGCCATCTGGCCCGTCTGTATGGTCTGGTGCGTGGCGCCGACAACGGCAAGCAGTTGCAGGCAGCCGAAGGCTGGCTGAAACAGCACCCCGAAGATCCCAGCCTGCTGCTGACCCTGGGGCGCATTTGCCTGCAAGGGCGCCTATGGGGCAAGGCGCGGGATTATCTGGAAAGCAGCCTGCGCTTTGAGCCCAATCCGGAGACCTGCGCTGAACTGGCGCGGCTGTTGGCTCAGTTGGGTGAAACCGAGCGCAGCAACCAGTTGTTTCAGCAAGGTCTGGGCATGCTCGATGAGCGCCTGCTGGCCCGGCCGTTGCCCGCATTGAGTCGCGCCTGAAAATGCGTCATGCAGGGGCCGATGGCGGGCTCCTGCGGCGATTGACCGCATTTTTCAGTGGTGTTGCGTGGTTGACAGAAATGCGTCCAGGAATATTCCTACGCTATAAGGTAAAAATCCTGCATTTGTGTGTGTATTTTTCCTTTTGTTTTCAGCGAAACATCGGAAGGTTAGCGCCTTGAAAGCGTAAGGCGCTTTCCTCTACCGTAGCGGCCTTCGTTTTCTGTTACGGATTTGCCATGCATCTGGCCCGCACACGCGTTCTCTTTCTCATGGCGTTCATTGCATGCGCATTGTCCCTGGGGGCGGCGCTCTGGCTGCAGCATGGCTTTAACCTCGAGCCATGCCTGCTCTGCCGCTGGCAACGGGTCTTGCTGGCGCTTGCCGGTCTGATCTGCCTGGCAGCCGCTTTACACGGCCCTTCGGTGCGCGGCTGGCGCCGTTATGCGGGGTGCCTTCTGCTTGCGGCTGTTGCGGGGGCTGGTGTGGCCGGGGCTCAGGTCTGGTTGCAGACCTCATCGCCCGAACAATTTCTGGCGGTCACCAATGCGCTGGAGCGTAGCTTCGATAATCTGGCGCTGGATGCCTGGGGTGACCTGCTGCAAGGCGAAGCACGATTGTGCGCCGAGATCAACTGGTCGCTGTTCGGCATCAGCCTGCCGGAGTGGAGTCTTTTGTGTTTTGCAGGGCTGATGCTATTGGCACTGTATCCCTTGTCAGGCCAGATAGGCCGCAGGATCCGGGGCATTGGTCAGGATCAGGATCAAACACTTGTATGAACTTTCTCGTTTTCTTGACTTGATGGGCTTATCCTGCGGGCATAATCTGGCTCGCAAGCGTCGAGAAACTCGGCTCTCATGACGCCGTCAGGCTCGGTTCACCTGGCCTGTTTCGTGCCTTGAGGCCGCTACAGGACCGCATGCCCTTAAGGGAAGAGAGAACATCATGCTGGAAAGCTGCGAGAGTGCTCAGGAGCGTTGGGGTGGGGTCAACCTGCTGATTGATCGTTGGCTCCTCGAACGTCATGAACTGATCCGGGCCTATGATGCCCTTGGCGGTTCTCCGCAATCGCTTGGCGAGCGCAAGGCAAAGCAACGCTTCTGCCAGTTGCTGGTCGACTATGTCTCTGCCGGTCACTTCGAAGTCTATGAGCAACTCAGCGATGAAGCCCGGGCGTTTAACGACGAGCGGGGTCTTGAGTTGGCCGACACACTGTTCCCGCGTCTGGAGGTCATCACCCAGTTTGCTCTGGCGTTCAATGATCGCTGCGACAAGAATGAATCTTCAGATTGCGCCACTGAGTTCAAGAAACTTGGCGGGCTGCTGCACGAGCGCTTCGAACTCGAAGACTGCCTGATCGAGGTGCTGCACAACTCGCACAAGGAAGAGGCCAGCGCTGAAGCCTGAGCTTTTAAAAAGAGTTATCAGAGCGTTGTGAAAAAGGGTGCTTCGGCACCCTTTTTTCGTTCAGTGCGAAACAGCCAGTAACTCGATTTCGAACACCAGCGGCGTGAACGGGTCAATCAGGTCACCTGCGCCTTCGGCGCCATAGGCTTGTGCCGATGGAATCACCAGACGCCATTTGGCTCCGACCGGCATCCCTTGCAGGGCGGTAGTCCAGCCGCTGATCACGCTGTCGAGGCGGAACCACTGGGGCTGGCTGCTTTGATCGAACACCGTGCCGTCTGGCAGACGCCCGGTGTAACGCACCTCGACCCGGCCATTGGGGTCGGGTCGAGGGCCGCTGCCGGCGACCAGTTCGCTCATGAGGATTCCGTCAGCCAGAACCTTGACGCCCGGCTTGGCTTTTTCCGCGTCCATGAAACGCCGCTCCGCAGCCAGTGCGGCTTCGGTCTGCGAATCGGTGCCGGCGGCTTCTGCCTGGGTCATGGCCGCATCGTGGTCGGCGAGGATCTTGTCGATGCGTGCTTGTTTGAGTGCCAGCGGCTTGCCCTGATAGGACTGCTTCAAACCCTCGACCAACGCATCCAGATCAAGGTCCGGGACCTCCTGGCGCATCCGTTCACCCAGGCTGGCGCCCAGGCTGTAGGCCAGATCACGGGTATCGCTGGACGCCGGGGGCTCACTGGCCTGGGCCAGTTGCACAACCAGAACCAACGACATTAACAGGTAGCGCGACATGGCTGCTCTCCGGCCAGTAATGAAAAAGCCTGAAGATTATGCCAGTGCTGGCGGGCTGGATGAGCAACCTGTAGAGGTGAAATTTTTCAGACAGGCCATGAACTTGCACAATCTTGCGGGTGATGATGCAACAGCGGGCTTGCAATGCTGTCAAGATGCGCTAGCGGCGCTTCGGGCAGAGGGCTAGTATGGGCCGCAATTTCGTCAGCCAGGAGGTAAATCATGTCGGCCAAAAAGAAGCCAGTAAATACCCCATTGCATTTGCTCCAACAACTGTCGAGCAGCTTGCTCGAGCATCTGGAAGACGCCTGCACTCAAGCTCAGGCCGATGCCGAGAAACTGCTCGCCAAGCTGGAAAAACAACGGGTCAAGGCCCAGGAAAAACTGCACAAGTCGCGCACCCGCATTCAGGACGCTGCTGCCTCCGGAAAAACCAAGGCTCAGGCCAAAGCCAAGACCGCTGTCGAAGAACTTGAAACGCTGCTCGACACCCTCAAAGATCGTCAGACCGAGACGCGCAACTACATTCAGCAACTCAAGCGTGATGTGCAGGAAAGCCTCAAGCTGGCCCAAGGCGTGGGCCGCGTAGGCGAAGCTGTCAGTAAAGTGTTGAGCTCGCGCGAAGCCAAGCCGGCTGCCAAATCTGCCGCTGCCAAGGCGCCAGCGAAAACCGCCGCTGCCAAACCTGCTGCCGCCAAGCCAGCTGCCAAACCCGCTGCTGCCAAGGCGCCAGCCGCAGCCAAGCCCGCTGCCAGCAAGGCACCAGCCGCCAAACCTGCTGCTGCCAAAGCACCAGCCAAGGCCGCCGCCGCTAAACCAGCCGCCGCCAAGCCTGCTGCCGCCAAGGCCCCGGCCAAACCAGCCGCCGCCAAGCCTGTTGCCGCCAAGGCCCCGGCCAAACCAGCCGCTGCCAAGCCCGCTGCCGCCAAGGCCCCGGCCAAACCAGCCGCCGCCAAGCCTGCTGCTGCCAAGGCCCCGGCCAAACCAGCCGCTGCCAAGCCCGCTGCCGCCAAGGCCCCAGCCAAACCAGCCGCCGCCAAGCCTGCTGCTGCCAAGGCCCCGGCCAAACCAGCCGCTGCCAAGCCTGCTGCTGCCAAGGCCCCAGCCAAACCAGCCGCCGCCAAACCTGAAGCCGCCCCGGCTGCAACTGCAAGCACGTCGGCACCTGCTGCGCCAGCCGCCCCGGCTACAGCGCCAGCAGTTGCCAACAGCGTCAACCCGAGCAGCGCTTCCTAAGCTGCTTGCCGGCGTCACTGGCCGCGTCGCACAGCACTTGCAGTGCGTCGCGGTCCAGCCCCGCCACTTCTGGGGCCAGCGTCTTGAGCCATAGTCCGGTCTCGTTTGCCTGCTCTTCAGGCCATTGCAGAACCAGGGCCTGCAAGCGTTGCAGCAGAGCCTGTTCGGCATCCAGCTCCAGTTTCTTGAGCTGATTGCGCAGCGTCGCCAACCCCGCATCTGCTTTTGCGTTGCTACGCCATTGAATGCGTAGCGCACGCAGTGGAGTGACCACGTCTGCCTGCCAAGGCCGGGCCAGCGCGCTGATTGCTTCGACCCGCGCCGGATGGCAAGCCACCCCGCGCGCGCCCAGCCAGACTCCGCATAGCAGCATGCACACATCCGCACCCTGGTCCTGCAGGCGCAGGCAGGCCTGCTCGATACCGGGCCGGGCATAGAAATCGAGGGTGAAACTCCATAGATCCGCAGGCATAGTGGTCCACCTGTCCGGGACGAAGCTGGTAGACTCCGCCGCCATCATGATTCGAATTGAAAACCTCACCTTACAGCGTGGTCCGCAGCGTCTGCTAGAAGATGCTGAATTGACCTTGCACGCCGGCCAGAAAGCCGGCCTCATCGGTGCCAACGGCGCCGGCAAATCCAGCCTGTTCGCGTTGCTGCGCGGCGAGCTGCATCCGGACTCCGGTGACTGCCGCCTGCCCGCCGACTGGCGGATTGCGCACATGCGCCAGGAAGTCGATACCCTCGAACGTCTGGCTGTGGACTATGTGCTCGATGGCGACGTGCATTTGCGCGATGTCCAGCGTCAGTTGGCTGAAGCTGAAACGGCCCACGATGGCACCGCTCTGGCGCGTCTGCACGCCGAACTCGACAGCGCCGATGGCTACACCGCCGATGCCCGGGCGCGCAAGCTGCTGGCCGGCCTTGGCTTCAGCAATGAGCAGATGGAGCGTCAGGTCGGCAGTTTCTCCGGTGGCTGGCGGATGCGCCTGAACCTGGCCCAGGCGCTGATGTGCCCTTCCGACCTGCTGTTGCTCGACGAACCGACCAACCACCTGGACCTCGACGCGATCCTGTGGCTCGAAGACTGGCTCAAGGGTTATCCGGGCACCCTGTTGCTGATTTCCCACGACCGCGATTTTCTCGATGCCGTGGTCGATCATGTGGCGCACGTCGAGCAGCGCAAGATCATTCTCTACCGCGGTGGCTACAGTGCCTTCGAGCGCGCCCGTGCCGAGCGTCTGGCCCAGCAGCAACAGGCCTACGAAAAGCAGCAGGCGCAGCGCGCGCACATGGAAAAGTACATCGCCCGCTTCAAGGCCCAGGCCACCAAGGCCCGCCAGGCGCAGAGCCGGATCAAGGCCCTGGAGCGCATGGAAGAGCTGTCGGCGGCCCACGTCGACTCACCGTTCAACTTCACTTTCCGCGAGTCGGAGAAGATCTCCAGCCCGTTGCTGGACCTGTCTGATGCCCGTCTGGGTTATGGCGACAAGACCATCCTGGAGAAGGTCAAGCTGCAACTGACCCCAGGCGCGCGCATCGGCCTGCTCGGCCCCAACGGGGCGGGCAAGTCGACCCTGATCAAGAACCTGTCCGGTGAGCTGCAACCGTTGGCCGGGCGCTTGCAACGCGGTGAAAACCTCTCGGTGGGCTACTTTGCCCAGCATCAGCTCGACTCGCTGGACGCCAAAGCCAACCCCTTGTTGCACCTGCAGCGTCTGGCGCCCACTGAACGCGAGCAGACCCTGCGCGACTTCCTCGGCGGTTTCGACTTCCGTGGCGCGCGCCTCGATGAACCGGTGGTGAATTTCTCCGGTGGCGAAAAGGCCCGCCTGGCCCTGGCCCTGATTGCCTGGGAAAAGCCCAACCTGCTGCTGCTCGACGAACCGACCAACCACCTTGACCTGGAAATGCGCCTGGCGCTGACCATGGCCTTGCAGGAGTTCAGCGGTGCGGTGCTGGTGGTGTCTCACGACCGGCATTTGCTCAAGAGCACCACCGACAACTTCATGCTGGTGGCCGACGGCCGGGTCGAGGAGTTTGATGGCGACCTGGACGACTACACCCGCTGGCTGGCCGACTATCGTCAGCGCAACGCGCCGGTCAGCAACACCCCGGTCAATGCCGACAAGACCGACAAAAAGGCCCAGCGCCAGCAGGCCGCGGCCTTGCGTCAGCAACTGGCGCCGCACAAGAAACAGGCTGAAAAGCTTGAGCGTGAACTGGGTGAGGTGCAGGAAAAACTCGCCAGAATCGAGCACGGTCTGGCTGACAGCGCCATCTACGAAGCCGCCAGCAAGGACAAACTGCGTGAGCTGTTGTCTGAACAGGCCAGGCTGAAAACCCGTGAGGGTGAGCTCGAAGAGGGCTGGATGGAGGCACTGGAGGTGCTGGAAACCATGCAGGCCGAGCTCGAAGCGTTGTCGTAAAGGTGCAAAGGTTGATGGACGTATTAGGCGTGACACTGGCAGCCCACTGGATCGAACCGATCTGGCTGGGCGTGCAAGTGCTGTTGATCCTGCTGGCGGGTTACCTGATCCAGCGTGTGGTAGGACGTTTTCTGACCCGCCTGGGCGAGCGTTACCCGTTGCCACCAGAGCTGTTGATGCCGGTGCGTGGCGGTTTGCGCTGGTTCATCATGGGCAGCGCCTTCGTCATCGTGCTGGGCCGCCTGGGCGTCTCGGCCACGGTGTTGTGGACGGCCCTGTCAGGCTTCGTGGCGGTGGCCGCGGTGGCGTTCTTTGCCATGTGGAGTGTGCTGTCGAACCTCTTGTGCGCGGTGATGATCTTCACCATCGGGCCGTTTCGCATCGGTGATGTGGTGGAACTGGTCGATACGCTCGACAAACCCGGGGTCAAAGGCCGGGTCACGGCCATCAACCTGATGTTCACCACCTTGATCGAGCTGCCCGAGCAGGGCGGTGCGCTGGTGCAGGTGCCCAACAGCCAGTTCTTCCAGAAGGCCGTGCGGCGCTGGCGCGGCACTGATGTGCTTCCCCAGATCCTTGCCGACAAGCCGGCCAGTGAAGGCAAGTAACAGCCTGGTAAAACGTCAGTCGGCCGCTGCATGGCGGCCAGACCTGCAAAGCATTGGTCGCTCAAGCCTGTGCCTGCCTAGAGTCGTAGCCCTCTGTTTCTGCTTCGAGAGGGCTACCCATGCAGTCTGCGCTGACTCAGCGTCATCTTTTTCCCGAGACCGTGCGCCTCGGCCCGTTGCTGGGCGGGCGAATCGACGGCATTCAGTTGCATGACCTGGATGACGCGCAACTGACGCAGCTTGAGGCCGAGCTGGTCCGGCACAAGGTGCTGTTCTTCCCCGAGCAGCAATGGACTGCCCTGCAGCAACGTGATTTCGCTGCGCGGCTGGGCGAGTTGCATGTACATCCCACCTTTCAGGCCCATGCCGATACCCAGGAACTGGTGGTCTTCAACTACGACGAAACCCGCAAGGGCGCCAACGACACCTGGCATGCTGACGTAACCTTCGCCGAGCGGCCGCTCAAGTACGGTGTGCTGCATGCCGAAACGATTCCCGAGGTCGGTGGCGATACCCTGTGGGTCGACGCGGAGGCGGCCTATCAGGCGCTGTCCGCGCCGCTGCGGGCGCTGCTCGACGGTCTGGAGGCGGTGCACAGCGTGTTCCCGGCGCTGGACTACGTCAATCGGCTCGAACAGCCCGGTCTGCTCGACAACCTGCTTAAACTGCCGGACCCCACCCGTCACCCGGTGGTGCGTCGGCATCCGGTGTCGGGACGGCCGTCGCTGTTCGTCAACCGGGCCTTTACCGCACACATCGTCGGCCTGACACCTGCCGAGTCCAAAGCGTTGCTGGAGTTGTTGTTCCTGCATCTGGAAAACCCGGCATTCCAGTTGCGCTGGCGCTGGCAGGCCGGTTATGTGGCGATCTGGGATAATCGCAGCACCCAGCACCTGGCAGTATCCGATTACTTTCCGGCGATTCGCCGGGTACGCCGCGCTGCAGTGCTGGAAGAACAACGCCCGACACCCGCTCACCCTGACAAGGAAACCGCCCAATGACTGTATTCTCGCGAGCCTTGAGTGCCACACTGCTGGCGCTGACAGTCTGGCTTGGGATCGGCAGCGCCCAGGCTGAAACCGCCCCGCAGGTCATCCGCATCGGGGTGCCTGACCTCAGTACCCGCAACAAGCCTTATGCGCCCGGTGCGCTGGGCGTGGCTCAGCGTCAGCAGCAACTGGAAAAGGCCTTTGCCGGCAGCGCTACACGGGTCGAGTGGCATTTCTTCCGGGGCGCGGGCCCGGCGATCAACGAAGCCTTGGCCAACGATCAACTGGACGTGGTCGGCCTGGGTGACCTGGCGGCAATCATCGGCCGCTCGAGCGGCTTGCAGACCCGGGTGCTGATGGGCTCGCGGGGCACCAACATGTTCCTTGCCAGCCGTCCTGAGGCGGCTATTCACAAAGTCGAAGACCTCAAGGGCAAGCGCGTGGCGGTGTACCGTGGGACCGCCGACCAGCTGTCGTTCGGCCGGCTGTTGGCGGGTGCCGGATTGCGTGAGCAGGATGTGAAGGTCATCAGCCTGGACTGGACCGCCGCGGCCTCGGCGCTGCTGGCCGGGCAGATTGATGCCACCTGGTCGAACTACAACGTGCTGACTTTGCGCGACAAGGGCATGAGCATTGCCCTGAGTACCCAGACCCTGTCATTGCAGGCCACCACCCAAGGCACCTTGCTGGCGACTCAGGCGTTCATTGATCAGTACCCGCAGGCCGTGCAGAAGCTGGTCGACACACTGGTGGACAACTCCGCCAGCCTGATCGACCCGGCCAGCTACGAGCAGTACCTGGTGGCGCAGGAGCAGGCCAGCGGTATCCCGGTTGCCCTGGCCAGGGAAGAGAGCAAGGGCATGGACCTGCGTTTTCGTTTCTCGCCGCGCCTGGACCCGTTCCTGAGTTCAAGCCTGCAGGAGAGCCAGCGTCAGGCCAGCGAGCTGCGCCTGATTCGCAAGCCGTTCGATGTCGAACAATGGCTGGAACCGCGTTTCGTCGAGCAGGCGGTCAGCCGCCATGGGGCATCAGCCTGGCCGCTTTACGATGCACAGGGCAAGGCGTTGCCCTGAGGCTGCGCGCGGGCCGGCTCGTCGATCTGCTCCAGGGTCTCGATCATGCTGCGTGCTTGCGGGCTCAGCAACTGGTCGGCGCGTTGCACAATCACAAAGCAGGCGCCGCCATCACGCAGCAGGGCGGGCTCGTCGCAGCAGCGCAGGCGCTGGAATTCACCGTTGCGGGTCAGGGTGTCAATGACTTCGAGCTGCAATACGCCGATGCTGTCCGAACCGGCCATCAGGGTCGGTAACAGGTCATTATGCTGGGTCTCCAGATTCAGTGCCGGCCCGCGCTCGCTCCAGTGTTCCTGCAGCAGTCCGCGCAGTTCCAGCGGCAGCATGGCGCTGACTCGCGGGTAATCCACCAGTTGCCGGAAATGGGGCTTTGCCTGTTGTAGCAACGGGTGGCCGCTGCGACAGACCAGACCAAAGCGGCGAAAGCGCAGCGGTTTGACCAGATAGCGGGTGCCAATGTCCATGTGCCGCAGATCGGCGACCAGAAAGCTGATCTCGCCTTCATCGAGCAGCTCCAGCAGTTCCGAAGGCTTGCCGACCCGCACGTCCAGCGCGGTATGCGCAAAATCCCCGACGAAGACGGCCAGCGCCTCAGGCACCAGGCGCGCCGCGACCAGCGGCCCGACGCCAAAGCTGAGGCGGCTGCTGGTGACGCTCGGTTGCTCGGCGGCCATCTCGTCGCGCAGGTTGCTGGCCTCATCCAGCAAACGGCTGGCGCGCACCCGCAGCGCTTCGCCCTTGGCAGTCAGCAGCACGCCACGGCTGCCACGCTCGACCAGTGGCCCGCCGAGTTCGCTTTCCAGGCCCTGAATGCTGCGGCTGAACGCCGACTGAGTGATGCAGGCGGCTTCGGCGGCGCGCGTGAAGTTCAAGTGCCTGGCCAAGGCCAGGAAATGCCGGAGTTGGCGTAAATCCATGGGTCAGACCTTTGAGTCATGTCTGTGATGCGATTAATGAATTTCCCGCTGCCGATGCCGATTGCTACAAAGGCTCTGCATTATCCGGTTCTAACCGTCAGTGCCAAAAGACCAAAAACGAATAACCTTAGCCGCGTCCGGGCCACACGCTCCGCCACCACCACCGCTGGAGGTTTCGCCGACGCACTGCACGAGCCTTCGCCATGAAACCGCCTTTTTCGTTACTCCCCCTTGCTGCTCTGAGCCTGTTGCCGCTGGTTTGCCAGGCCGACGCTGACGCCTCCAGCCCGCCGCGTGAGGCCCAGGCCGACACTGCGCTCAAGACCGTGACTGTTACGGCCACCCGCCGTGAAGCGAGCCTGCAGAAAGTGCCGGTTGCCGTGTCGGTGATCGACGGCGAGCAACTGGAGCGGGAAAACCGCAACGGTGTCGCCAGCATCGCCCAGCGTGTGCCGACCCTGAATTTTCGGACCGCAGCATCGAGCAAGGACACCTCATTGTTCGTGCGCGGGGTCGGTACGATCTCGACCTCGCCGGGCGTCGAGCCGAGTGTTTCGACGGTGATCGACGGTGTGGTCTATGGGCGTCCAGGCCAGGCCACCCTGGATTTGATGGAAGTCGAGCGGGTTGAAGTATTGCGCGGCCCGCAGGGGACGCTGTTCGGCCGTAACGCCTCGGCCGGGGTGCTGAACGTGGTCAGCCGCGAGATTCCCGGGCAGACCCGTGGCTATGCGGATTATTCGTTGTTCGGCAAAGGTAACGAACAGCGCCTGCGGTTCGGCATCGGCGGCGCGCTGACTGACAACCTCAAAGGCTCGCTCAGCACCCTGTGGGGCGACTACGACGGCAATGTGCGCAATACCTTCAACGGCAACAAGGTCAACGGTTACGACACCAAGGGCCTGCGCGGCAAGCTGCAGTTCGACCCTAACGAAGACCTGCGCATTACCCTGATCGGTGATTACAGCGAATCGGGCAACACCAATCCCAATGGTGTGCCGTATAAAACCAACGCCGCGTTTTCCAGCGCCTTTGCGCCGAACCGGGCCGCCACCAGCAACCGTGATGTGGAAAACGACTACCGCACCTATGCCGAAGATACCCACAAGGGGTTGTCGGCCCAGGTCGACTGGCGCCTCGGCGGGCATACCCTGACCTCGATCACTGCTTGGCGCGGCTGGGATAACCAGCAGTATCAGGATCAGGATCGGCTGGCCGGTCTGCCGGTGGATGCCTTGCACGATGCCGGTCAGGTCGATTACGACCAGTTCAGCCAGGAAGTACGGCTGGCGTCCCCTACCGGGCAGTTTTTTGAGTATGTGGTGGGCGCTTACCTGTATCACGGCGAATCGAAAGAAGCTTATCAGCGCCAACTGGTAACGCTCGGC
This sequence comes from Pseudomonas sp. 21LCFQ010, assembly GCF_024129905.1. Lineage (NCBI taxonomy): Bacteria > Pseudomonadati > Pseudomonadota > Gammaproteobacteria > Pseudomonadales > Pseudomonadaceae > Pseudomonas > Pseudomonas sp. 21LCFQ010. Next base: position 248,629 of record NZ_JAMYDZ010000006.1, read on the forward strand.
GATGCCCAGTCGGCGCGTGGCAAATTCAGCGCCACCAACGACAGCTATGCGCTGTTCGGTGAAAGCACGCTGAACTTCACCGATGACTGGCGCGGCATCGTCGGCCTGCGCTTTACCCGCGATGAACTGGAATACGATCACCAGCGGGTTTCGAGCTCGCCGCTGACCTTGCGCTCGATGCGCCCGTCCTTTGCCTCCAGCGGCTCGCACAGCGATACCGGGGTGTCGGGCCGGCTGGGCCTGCAACACGACTTCAATGACCACCTGACCGGCTACGTGACCTATTCGCGGGGCTACAAAGGCCCGGCGTACAACGTGTATTTCCAGATGTATGAGCTGGACACTCAGGCACTGGACCCGGAAACCTCCAACAGTTGGGAAGTCGGTCTCAAAAGCACGGCGCTGGACCAGCGACTGACCGCCAACCTGGCGCTGTTCCGTAGCGATTACGACAACTATCAGGCCAACTTCTTCGATCAGGTCGGCGGCTCGCCGGTCACCCGCCTGATCAACGCAGGCTCGGTGCGCAGCGAAGGTGCCGAGCTGGACCTGAGCCTGCAGGCCACCCGGCAACTCAAACTCAGTGCCGCGCTGGCCTACACCCGCGCACGGGTCGAGGATTTTCAATGCCCACCGGGCGCGGCCGCCAGTTGCAACATCAATGGCAAGCCGCTGCCGTTTTCCCCGGACTGGAAAAGCTACGTGCGCGCCGACTACAGCATCCCGTTGGAAAACGGCCTGGATATCGAGCTGAGCACCGATTACAGCTGGCAGAGCGAAGTGCAGTACAGCCTCGACCAGAACGTCGACACCAAACAGGGCGCCTACGGTATCTGGAATGCCAGTGTGGCCCTGGCCGATTACAGCGAAGGCTGGCGGGTCGCGTTACTGGCGCGCAACCTCACCGACCGCTCCTATGCACCGCTGCTGATGTCCAGCACCAACGGCATCAATCGCATGGTGCCGCGTGATGACCAGCGCTATTTCGGCGTGCAATTGCGCAAGGACTTCTGATGAGCCGGCCCAATTTCGTGGTGATCGTCGCCGACCAGTTGCGGGTCGATTGCCTGCCCGGCTTCAACCCGGCCAGCCCGGTGCGCACGCCGCATCTGGAGCGTCTGGCGGCGGGCGGAGTGCGCTTTGGCGAGGCGTTTACCCAGCACAGTGTGTGCTCGCCGTCGCGGGTGTCATTTCTGTCCGGGCGTTACCCGCACGTGAATGGCCATCGCTTTTTGCAATACCTGCTCGACCCGCAGCAGCCCAACTTTCTGCGCTGCTTCAAAGACAACGGTTATCACGTGGTCCATGCCGGTGCCCGGGGCGATACCTTCGCCGCCGGTGCCGCCGAGCTGGCGCTGGATGAGCACGGGTTTGCCGACCCGGCGCTCACTACCTTTGCGGACTTCATCGGCCGCAATCATGGTCAGGCCGACGATCTGATGGCGCGTGCGCACTACCGGGGTGAGCGCGCCGAGGGTGTCATGGACTTTGACGAGGCGACCATCAGCACCGCTGAACAATGGCTCAGGCAGCCGCCGGACAAACCCTGGGTGCTTTACATCCCGCTGGTGTTCCCGCATCCGCCGTTTGCCGTCGAGCAACCCTGGTTCTCGATGTACCCGCGTGCGGATGTGCAGGCACCGCGTGAATTCACGGGACCACGCGCCGGTTACTACCGCGAACTGGCTCGCCGGCATGGCTGGGACCGGTTAAGCGATGAGCAGTGGCGCGAGATACGCGCGGTGTATTACGGCATGATCTCGCGGCTGGACAGCCAGGTCGGGCGCTTGCTCGATGGCCTGCAAGCCAATGGCAGTGCAGGCAACACCTACGTCACCTTCTTTGCCGACCATGGCGAATACCTGGGCGACTTCGGCCTGCTGGAAAAATGGCCGGCCGGCGTCGATGAGTGCCTGGTACGCACCCCGTTGATTGTCTCGGGGCCGGGGCTGGCCGGTGGCGGGTACAGTGATGCGCTGGTGGAACTGATCGACGTGTTCCCGACCTTGCTGGAGCTGGCCGACGCGCCCGTGGAGCATGCGCATTTCGGCCGCAGCTTCACGGCCTGCCTGTATGACCCGACGGCGCAGCATCGCGACGAAGCGTTCAGCGAGGGCGGCTTTCGCCTCGAAGAAGCCGACCTGCTGGAGCGCGGGCCGTTTCCTTACGACATCAAGAGCCAGTTGCAACACGAACGCACTGACCTGGTGGGCAAGGTCGTCGCCTTGCGCAACCGTGAATGGACCTACATCTGGCGCCTGTACGAACCCGCCGAGCTGTATCACCGTTCCAGCGACCCTCATGAACAGCACAACCTGGCCGGGCGCACCGAGCATGCTGCGGTCGAGCAGCACCTGACCCAACGGGTGCTGCGCTGGTTGCTGGACAGCGCCGATGTGATTGATCGTCGCAGTTGGGAGCGTTTTCCGGCGGTGGATTTGCCCCGACCGGCCACGCCTCGATAAACATCTGGGTATCTCAAAAAACGTAGGCGAGGCAGCCAGCGCAAGGCGAAAACCGGCGAAAAAGCGCAGTTTACAAGTTGTAAATGAGCATTTTGAGCCTGTTTTCAACGCAGCGATGGCAACGCAGGTAGTTTTTAGAGGTGCCCATCTGGTCACATTTGGAGATAACGCATACCGTAACGCCCAGTTGAATCAATTCGAGGTGTGCGATGGCGTTTGAAACATGGCTGGCATTTTTTGCCGCGTGCTGGGTAATCAGTCTGTCACCGGGTGCCGGGGCGATCGCCTCGATGTCCTGCGGTCTGCAATACGGCTTCTGGCGTGGCTACTGGAACGCTCTGGGCCTGCAACTGGCACTGGTGGCGCAGATCGGCATTGTTGCGGCGGGGCTCGGTGCGGTACTGGCGACCTCGGACCTGGCGTTCTCGGTGATCAAATGGTTCGGTGTGTTGTACCTGATCTACCTGGGCGTCAAGCAATGGCGTGCGCAGCCTACTGAGCTGAGCGAAGACCCGGCCATGCGCCCGATCGGCAAGCCGCTGAGCCTGGTGCTGCGTGGCTTTCTGGTGAACATGAGCAACCCCAAGTCGCTGGTGTTCATGCTGGCGATCCTGCCGCAGTTCATCGACCCGAGCGCGCCGTTACTGGCGCAATACGTGATCATCACCCTGACCATGGTGGCGGTGGACCTGACCGTGATGGCTGGCTACACCGGGCTGGCCTCTCGCGTCTTGCGCGCGCTCAAGACCCCACGTCAGCAAAAGCGCCTGAATCGCACCTTTGCCAGCCTGTTCGTCGGTGCTGCGGGCTTTCTTGCGACCCTGCATCGCGGCACTGCCTGACACCCGATGGCTTGCCCGCCGTAGGAGCTGCTTCAGCAGCGAACGGGATTCGCTGCTGAAGCAGCTCCTACGGGGTAATACCGATCAGTCAAGAGAGTTGGCTCATCAGTTGCCGTTGCTTTTGATCTTTGAGCCGAGATGGTACAGACGACGCCGAACGCGACTTGGGTGCAGGCCGAGGGTAGGCGTCGATTCGGGGGAGAAACTGGCAGGGAAGCCAGTTTCAGGTGCGCTGGGCAGGGATGCCCATCGCGCCGGCCCCCGAATCGGCGCCGGACGGAGGGAAGTCTGCCCGCAGGGCGGACCCAAACCAGGAGCAAGCGGTTTTCCCCGGTTTTGCCAAGACAAAATCGGGTCGCCCAGCAGGGCGAAACCTGCGGCTCAGACAACTCGATTAGGGATTTTCCATCACTCGAAAGAGCGTCGCGAGCAGGCCGTACCGATCAGTCAAGTCGGCACGGCTCGCAAGCCAAGACTCAGCGCAGGATGCGCGGAGCCTCGTCGCGGGGCAGGTTGTTGTGCTGTACGGGTTGTTCAACCCATTCCACCTCGCCACGCAGTTGCTCGCGCAACTGGCGGCTGACATCCACGCCGATCGACTTGGACACTTCACGCACCACCCGGCCGCGGTTGAGCGAGACCTTGATGTCACGGCTGTTGACCAGCTTGGTGTCCTGGCCTTCGCCCATCGCCGTGAACGCCGAGGTGATCTCGAAGGTACGGGTGTTGATCAGGCTGAAGTCGGCCACCAGGGTGATACCCATGACCGCCGAATAGCTATCGGTATGGGCCAGCTCGTTGATGTCTTCGCGGAAGTCGATATCCGACACCGTGCCGAACAACACGTAGTCAGCACCCTTGAAGCTGCCATTCTTGATCCGGCGGATCACGTCGTAGACATCCTCCTTGGAGCTGGAGGTGTAGGGCGTGCCCTGAACCAGCTGGAACATGCCGGACTTGAGAATCTCGCCCTTGATGTCGCCGCTGAACTTGCGCAGCTCGCCCTGCTCGATGTAGCTGTTGCGCGACTCATAGGAGTCGTAGCTGGCCGAGCCCTGATAGCCTGCGCTGTAGGCATTGGCATGGGCGCTTTCGCTGGCGCGGGCCGAGACAATACGGATGTACTGCTCGACGCGCTGCTGGAACGCCATGTCTGCTACGGCCACCTTGGGGGCGGCCTGCACGCCGAAGGCGCACAGCAGGCCGATGATGCCGATCCATGCACGCATTGCTTAGCGCTCCGTGGTCTTGCGGATTTCTTTCTCGTCCATCCACTCGGCCAGACCGCTTTCAACGTCGATCAGTTGCAGGCTGAATTTGTAGTAGACGTCCTTGTAGTCGCTGCTGCGCTTGACGATCGAGCTGATCGCGCCTTCCAGGCGGTATTTGGCAGCGATCATGTTGCCGGTCTTGGCGACGGTGGAGTTCTTGTACAGACCGCTCTGGTTTTGCAGCTTGAGCTGGTCGACCTGGCTTTGCATCTGGGTATTGTCGCTGGCGAAACGGGCGGTGCCGCTCTTCATCAGCTGGGTCTTGATCGAGGTGGTGATTTCGCGGGTATCGATGTACTCGCTGGTCTTGTTCTTCACGTCGTAGACCTGAACCACTGGACGGCCTTGCAGGATGCCGGACTGGGCCAGCGAGCGGGTCATGCTCTCGGCGATCATCTGCAGGTCGGTGGAGCCGAACTCGTTGGTGACGGTTTCCACGGCCTTGGTGTCGCCGTAGCTGATGTTCTTGCTGCCCAGGGTCGGCGAGTTGTTGGCGCAACCGGTGGCCAGTACAGCGATGGCAGCGATGGAGCAAAGACGGATAAAGGACATACAGGGGTTCTCTTTAACTTGGCAAAAAGGAAAACGGATCAACGCTGCACTCAGGGCGTATTGACTTCAATCCGGAAGTCGGTGGCCTTGGGGACCGGCGCGATACCTGACAGCACGGTGCTCTGCGAGCCATACAGGGGCAGGGTTTTCCAGGTTTCTTCATCGGCCACCGGGAAACCGTCGTTGCCCAGCCAGGCGAAGCGGTAGTACAGGGTCTTGTTACGGCTGCTGGTGTTGCTCAGCTGGGCTTTGACGGTCAGGAAACCGTTCTCGCGGGCGACCCGAATGGCGCCGACCTCGATGTTCTTGAAATCGCCCATCTGCACGATCTTGCTGGCTGCGCTGCCGGGAGCCGGTGGCGGTGGGGTGGCACAGCCGGCGAGCAGGGCCAGGGCCAGGGCGCCGAGAATCTTGATACGCATTACAGAATCTCCGTCAAAGGGTCATTTGGCAGTTGCAGAAGTGGCAATCGCTTGGGGCACACCGGTCGGAATGACCTGGGCCATCTGGCCGTCGGCGAACACCTGGTTGCCCAGCGCGCGTACGGATACGACCTGGTAGGGCTTATCAACCTTGAACTGCACCTGCGAGCTACCCAAGGTGTTGGGCAGGCTTACCAGATGCTGGCCCTGTGGCAGGCGAATGCGGGCAACCAGGGTGCGGTCAGGCAAGGTGCGCCAGGTGCGGGTGTCAGCACCTTCGGTGACCGCCGAAGCGATCCCGACGGCCAGGCCGGCCAGCGGGTTGACGTCGTTGAGCTGCTTCTGCGCCACGCCTCGGGTAATGGCGCGCACGGTGGTGCGCAGGATGATGCCGGGCATGTCATCGCGCAGTGCACGACGCGACATGTCAGTGGTGCTGTTGAGCAGGGTCAGGTTGACCGCTTTACCGTCCAGGGTCACCTGATTGAACGAGGCGGTGCTGGTGTCGGCGCGGATCACCGGGAACGACAGCGGGGTGATGACCAGGTTACCGCTGATTGGCAGTGGCAATGGAATGCGCACCGAGTCACGGGCCGGCGCAAAGCCGCTCTGGATCACCAGCAGCACTTCGCTTTCGCCGCTTTTGCTGGCGTCGCCATCGAGTTTTTTCAGTGCGTCTTCAAGCAGCGGCGTATTCGGACGCAGCTCTACCGCCTTGCGATAACCCGGCGCGGCCAGACCCTTCTCGCCCAGCGCTTCATACACGAAGCCAGACAGATAGTGACTGAAAGCACTCTGATAGCTGTTTTTCAGGCCGACCACTTCGGGCGCATCCAGCGAGGCCACCGGGTAGCCTTGCAGGTCTTTGAACTGGGTCTTGACGCCTTTCTCCTGAGCTTCCTGCTCGCTCTTGAGGTATTCCTTGTCACGCAGATCGGCAATGACCGCTTCGCGTTCATGGGTCTTTTTGATTTCGGTCCGGGCGCCGTCGAAGTCGTTGCGCGCCAGCAGGTTCAAGGCCATCTGGGTGGTCAGCATGACTTTTTCGTAGTCGTAGCCTTCGTAGCGACGCACCTTGTCGTTGACCAGGAAGCTGCCGAACTGGGCCAGGTACTTGTCGGTATCGAGCTTGACCGACTCTTCCCAGGTGTAAATGACTTTATCGGCCGAGCGCCAGGCGGTCTGGCTGCCGTCCAGGTCACCGCTGGCACGCAGCAGTTCGCCCTTCTCGAAGTAGTAGAGGAGGTCCTTGTCGGCACTGGTATTGTTTTTTTCCAGCGTGGCCAACGCCCCGACAATGTTGCCGGAGGTCATATGCTGGTTGGTTTCCTTGAGCTCGTTGTCGTAGCTGCGAAAGGCGGAGCAGCCGGCCAGTTGTACGGCAGCGACCAGCGTGAGCGCGGTCAAGGCACGAGAAGACATGTGCGTTCCATTCCCTGAAGTCTGTTCGGGTCTCAGGGATAACCCGCTATGCCAGTCCAATGGCCAGGCGCTGCGGGCTGCCTGAATGAGTCCATCCGGTGGGAAAAGTATGTCCCGGTATGTGCGGAGGGCGCGAAATTATAAGGCCGAAGGCGGCGATGACAACGGATATTTGCCGTTGTTCCAGCACACATGCGCAATGGGGCACGCAAATTGCCAACTTGCGCACCTCTTTGTCGCGCCAATCGGCTGTGGAAGGGTGATGCTGCAGCGATGGCTCAGGCAGGTGTTACTTTCTAAAATAAAATGTAATTTTTTGTCACAAATTTCCGCTTTGAGTATTGAGCCTGTGATGGTGTGAGGGAACAATGCACGGCTTTGTAGTCTGTTGAGAATCGTTTCATGCCTTCCCTTGCCCGTGTTCTGAGCTGGCTGCTCATGCCTGTACTGCTGCTGTGCAGCTCTGTGCTGTTGGCCGAGCCTGTTGAAGGCGCCGCCCAGGCGCTGCACTTGCTCGACTACATTGCTGCCGACTACCCGGCGACGGTGGCCGACGGCAAGGTCATCGATGATGGCGAGTACCGCGAGCAGGTCGAATTCCTCGGTGCGTTACAGGGGCTGGTGGTCGGTTTGCCACAGCGGGCCGGGCGCGACAGTCTGGAGCACGGTGTTGAGCAGTTGTTGAGCGCGGTGCAGCGCCGCGATGAGGGCAGCGCCGTGGCCCGTCAGGCCCGCCAGTTGGGCGCCAGCCTGGCCGCCGCTTACGAGGTCAGCCAGGCACCGTTGATTACCCCGGACCCGGCCCGTGGCGCACCGCTGTATGCGCAGGTCTGCTCGGTGTGCCATGGCGCCAGCGGCGCCGGCGACGGGCCGGCCGGTATCGGCCTGGAGCCGCCACCGGCCAATCTGCGCGATGCGGTACGCCTCGATCGGTTAAGCCTGTACGGCATCTACAACACCCTCGGGCTTGGCGTGGCGGGCACCGACATGCCGGCCTTCGGTGAACTGCTCGATGAGCGTCAGCGTTGGGACCTGGCGGTTTATATCGCAGGCTTTACCGCCCAGCCTGGGGCCAGCTCGGACAAGACCTGGCACCTGGCCGACCTGGCGCGTATGACCCCCGCAGAGGTCGAGGCTGCCGAGGGGCCGCAAGCGGCCGCCGCCTTCCGGGCCCAGCGCGCCAAGCCGCCGCAGGTCCAGCGGGGTCCCGCGCAGTTGCTCGATTACACTCGCAGCACCCTGGACAAGAGCCTGGCCGCTTATGCGGCAGGTGACCGCGACCAGGCCTACGACCTGTCGGTTGCCGCTTATCTGGAAGGTTTCGAACTGGTCGAAAGCTCGTTGGACAACGTCGATACCGCGCTGCGCAAGGACACCGAAAAGTCGTTGATGGCGTATCGCCAAGCGGTGCAGGACAACCTGCCTCAGGAGCAGGTGGCTCAGCGTCTGGACGTGGCCAAGGTCAAGCTCAAGGCGTCTGCCGAGGCGTTGGGCGGTGATGGCCTGAGCATGTCCCTGAGCTACATTTCCGGCCTGCTGATTCTGTTGCGTGAAGGGCTGGAAGCGATTCTGGTGCTGGCGGCGATCCTGGCGTTCTTGCGCAACACGGGTCAGGAATCGGCGGTGCGCAGCGTCAACGTTGGTTGGGGCCTGGCATTGCTGGCGGGGCTGGCGACCTGGGCGCTGGCGGCTTATGTGATTGATGTCAGCGGTGCCCAGCGTGAACTGCTCGAAGGCGCCACGGCATTGTTTGCCAGTGTCATGGTGCTGTGGCTCGGGGTCTGGATGCATGATCGCCGCCACGCCGCCGCCTGGCAGGATTATGTGAAGAGCAGCCTGGTCAGTGGTGGCGGCCGTTTCGGCTTTGCTGTGCTGGCATTCTTCTCGGTGTATCGCGAGTTGTTCGAGGTCATCCTGTTTTACGAGACCCTGTGGCTGCAGGCCGGTCCCGCCGGGCATAACGCCGTCCTGGCAGGGGCGGGCACCGCGCTGGTGCTGTTGCTGGGGCTGGCCTGGATCATCCTGCGCGGCTCGGCGAAACTGCCGCTGGCGCTGTTCTTCTCGATCAATGCTGGATTGCTGTGCGCACTGTCGGTGGTGTTCGCCGGACATGGTGTCAAAGCGCTGCAGGAAGCCGGCATCTTCGGCACCCATCCGGTGAATTTCTTCGAGTTCGACTGGCTGGGTGTGCATGCCGATGCCTGGTCGCTGAGCGCTCAGGCAGTGGCGTTGCTGGCGATTGCCTTGCTGTACGGGCGCAGCCGTTTGCAGGAGCGCCGCGCCGCAGGCTGATCGCGGCTATCAGGCCGCATCGTCCTCATGGGTCAGCTCAATGACCCGGTCAACCAGCTTGTTGATCCCTGCAGCGGCCTCGCTGATGCTGCGGGCGAGCATGTAGGCCGGGGTGCTGACCAGTTTGCGCTCGGCGTCTTCGACGATGTCCTCGACATGGCTGTCCTGGTGCACGCCGCCCATCTGGATGATCGCTGCGGCGGTGTCCGGGTCGTTGCCGATGGTACTGATGACGCCCGGGCCGTAGATTTTCGCGGCCAGTGCGGGGGTGATGCAGATCAGCCCGACCGGCTTGCCTGCCTCGACAAAGGCCTTGAGCAGCGCCAGCACGTCTTCCTGCACCTGGCAGGCGGCCCCTTCGCTGGCCAGGTTCGAGAGGTTCTTGGCCGAGCCGAAGCCGCCAGGCACGATGATCGCGTCAAAGTCTTCGGCGCGGGCTTCGCGGACGTCCTGGACGGCGCCGCGGGCGATGCGTGCCGACTCCACCAGTACGTTGCGCGACTCTGCGCTGACTTCACCGGTGAGGTGGTTGATGACATGCAGTTGCGCGATATCCGGTGCGAAGCATTGCACCTGCACGCCGCGTTGATCCAGGCGCAGCAGGGTCAGGACGCTTTCATGGATCTCGGCGCCATCGTAGACGCCGCAGCCAGACAGGATAACGGCTACTTTTTTGTGCATGTCGAACACTCTCCATCATGAACCCGGTCGGGCGCCGGGTATGCCTGTGCCTGCCGCGCTGAAAATCAGCGGGCATGCAAAAGATCGGATCGTAGCAGGAGCGCGATGTTCAATGCAGTCCGGGCACTGGCTGCCCGGACCGGGTGCGGGGTCAGTCGGCTTTCTTGTCGGCCGGATCCAGAGGCGCTTCGCCGGCGGAGACGGCAGCGAGTTTCTCTTCCCGGGCCAGGCGGGCGTTCTTGAAGCGGCGGCGCGCCCAGAGTGCCAGACCGATCACCAGCAGACCGCCGAGGACCCACAGTTCGTACTTCTTGATATTGCCCAGCAGGCCTTCCATGACCGAGCCGAAGTGGTAGGACGCCGAGGCCAGGGCCACGGCCCAGACTGCTGCACCGATGCCGTTGAGGATCAGGTAGCGCGCCGGCGGATAGCCGGACAGGCCGATGGCCACTGGCATCACGGTGCGCAGGCCGTAGACGAAGCGGAAGCTCAGCACCCAGAGGTCGGGATGCTTGCGCACCAGGCGCAACGCCCGGTCGCCCATCGCCTGCCAGCGCGGTTTGCGGGCCAGCAGCTTGCGGCCATGCCGGCGCCCCATGAAGTACCAGAGCTGGTCGCCTGCATAGCTGCCGCAAAATGCGACCAGCATGACCATGTTAAGGTCCATGTATCCACGGAACGCCAGGAATCCGGCAAGCACCAGAATGGTCTCGCCTTCAAAGAAGGTGCCGATGAACAGGGCCAGATAGCCGAAGTCGTTTAGAAAATTCTGGAGCATTGTCTGGATGCTGGCGAAATGAGGACCGCAGCCTAACTCGCGCAGGAGAAACTGGAAAGCACCCATGTGCGTCGCAGCGTTAAAGAATGTTACAACCACAGCGCTGAAAATCGCGCCAGAGGCTCTGCTGCGGCCTCGGGTCGCAGACTGCACTTAAATTGTCACACTTTGGTCATAATGGCGGCTTATAACTGTCGCGCTTGCCCGCGTATGCGGGCTCAGGAGTATTGCCGTGAGTTTTACCCCCGCAAACCGCCTGTTCCCCCTCACTCGCCTGCGTCGTAACCGGCGCGACGATTTTTCCCGACGGCTGGTACGTGAAAACGTTCTGACCGTCGACGACCTGATTCTTCCGGTGTTTGTCCTCGACGGTGAAAACCGTCGTGAGTCAGTGGCTTCGATGCCGGGTGTCGAGCGGCTGTCGATTGACCTGCTGCTCAAGCAAGCCGAACACTGGGTGGAGCTGGGTATTCCTGCGCTGGCTCTGTTTCCGGTTACCCCGGCCGAGAAAAAGTCCCTCGATGCTGCCGAGGCGTGGAGCCCCGACGGTATCGCCCAGCGCGCCACCCGCGCCCTGCGTGACCGGTTTCCGGAGTTGGGCGTCATCACCGATGTGGCACTGGACCCTTTCACCACCCATGGTCAGGACGGCATCCTCGATGACGAGGGCTATGTGCAGAACGACATTACCGTTGATGCACTGGTGAAACAGGCACTGTCGCATGCCGCTGCCGGCGCTCAGGTGGTTGCCCCGTCCGACATGATGGATGGCCGGATCCAGGCGATCCGTGAAGCGCTGGAGCTGGCCGGGCATGTCAATGTGCGGATCATGGCTTACTCGGCCAAGTACGCCAGCGCCTATTATGGTCCGTTCCGCGATGCGGTCGGTTCGGCATCCAATCTGGGCAAGGCCAACAAGGCCTCTTACCAGATGGACCCGGCCAACAGCCATGAGGCGCTGCATGAAGTGGCAGCGGACCTGGCTGAAGGTGCCGACATGGTGATGGTCAAACCGGGCATGCCGTATCTGGACATCCTTTACCGGGTCAAGGACGAGTTCAAGGTTCCGACTTTTGTTTATCAGGTCAGCGGCGAATACGCGATGCACATGGCTGCGATCCAGAATGGCTGGCTGAGCGAGGGCGTGATTCTCGAATCGCTCACCGCGTTCAAACGTGCCGGTGCCGACGGTATCCTGACTTACTTTGCCGTGCGTGCCGCTCAACTTTTAAAAGGGCAATAGCCTCCCTCACAGGAACGTTCATGAATACCGAAGGACTCACCCAAGCCACCGTAGAAGTCAGTGTTCAGGAGGCTACACCTGTGGTTGAGCCTGCCATTGAGCCTGAGCAGGTCGTCGAGGCCCCTGTTGCCGCGGCTCCTGCAGTTGTCGTTACCAACCTGGACGACAGCAGCCTGTACATCCACCGTGAACTGGCCCAGTTGCAGTTCAACATCCGGGTGCTGGAACAGGCGCTGGATGAGTCCTATCCGCTGCTGGAGCGGCTGAAGTTCCTGCTGATTTTTTCCAGCAACCTGGATGAATTCTTCGAGATCCGCGTGGCGGGCCTCAAGAAACAGATCAATTTTGCCCGTGAGCTGGCCGGCGCCGATGGTTTGCAGCCGCACCAGGCGCTGGCGCGTATCAGCGAGCAGGTCCACGAGCAGGTGGATCGCCAGTACGCGATCCTCAACGACATCCTGTTGCCGGAGCTTGAAAAGCATCAGGTGCGCTTCATTCGTCGCCGTTACTGGACGGTCAAGCTCAAGACCTGGGTACGCCGCTATTTCCGTGATGAGATCGCACCGATCATCACTCCGATCGGCCTGGACCCGACCCACCCGTTCCCGCTGCTGGTCAACAAGAGCCTGAACTTCATCGTCGAGCTTGAAGGCGTCGACGCTTTCGGTCGCGATTCGGGTCTGGCGATCATCCCGGCACCGCGCTTGTTGCCACGGGTCATCAAGGTTCCGGAAGAGGTCGGTGGGCCTGGCGACAACTTTGTGTTCCTGTCGTCGATGATTCACGCCCACGCCGATGACCTGTTCCAGGGCATGAAGGTCAAGGGCTGCTATCAGTTCCGGTTGACCCGTAACGCCGACCTGGCGCTGGACTCCGAGGACGTCGAAGACCTGGCCCGTGCCCTGCGCGGCGAGCTGTTCTCGCGTCGTTACGGTGACGCGGTACGCCTGGAGGTGGCCGATACCTGCCCGAAACACCTGTCGGACTACCTGCTCAAGCAGTTCAGCCTGAACGAGTCGGAGCTGTATCAGGTCAACGGCCCGGTCAACCTGACGCGCCTGTTCAGCATTACCGGTCTGGACAGTCATCCAGAGCTGCAATACCCGCCGTTCACCCCGGCGATTCCCAAATTGCTGCAGAACAGCGAAAACCTGTTCAGCGTGATCCGCAAGCAGGACATCCTGCTGTTGCACCCGTTCGAGTCCTTCACGCCGGTTGTTGACCTGCTGCGCCAGGCCGCCAAAGACCCGCATGTGCTGGCTGTGCGCCAGACCCTGTACCGCAGTGGTGCCAACTCCGAGATCGTCGATGCGCTGGTGGATGCGGCGCGCAACGGCAAGGAAGTCACGGCGGTCATTGAGCTGCGGGCACGTTTTGACGAAGAGTCGAACCTGCAACTGGCCAGCCGCCTGCAAGCGGCAGGTGCGGTAGTGATCTATGGTGTGGTCGGCTTCAAGACCCACTCCAAGATGATGCTGATCCTGCGCCGCGAGAACGGCGACATCGTGCGTTACGCGCACATGGGCACCGGTAACTACCATGCCGGCAACGCGCGGCTGTATACCGACTACAGCATGCTGACGTCCGATGATGCGCTGTGCGAAGACGTGTCCAAGCTATTCAGCCAGTTGATCGGCATGGGCAAGATCCTGCGCATGAAGAAGCTGCTGCATGCGCCGTTCACCCTCAAGAAGGGCATCCTGGACATGATTGCCCGGGAAACCCAGTTTGCCGCGGAAGGCAAGCCGGCGCATATCATTGCCAAGTTCAACTCGCTGACCGACCCGAAAGTCATCCGCGCGTTGTACAAGGCCAGCCAGGCCGGGGTGAAGATCGATCTGGTGGTGCGCGGCATGTGCTGCCTGCGACCGGGCATTGCGGGGGTGTCGCACAATATTCAGGTACGCTCGATCATCGGTCGCTTCCTGGAGCACACCCGGGTCTATTACTTCCTCAATGGCGGTGATGAGCAGATGTTCCTGTCCAGTGCCGACTGGATGGAGCGTAACCTCGACAAGCGCGTCGAGACCTGCTTCCCGGTGGACAGCAAGAAGTTGATCTTGCGGGTCAAGAAAGAGCTGGAGCTGTATCTGACCGATAACACCCATAGCTGGATTCTGCAGTCCGACGGCCGTTACATCCGTACCAGCCCGACCGGCAACCAGAATGCCCGCAGTGCCCAGGCGACCCTGCTGGAGCGCCTGAGCAAGCCGATCATCAGCGTGAGCTGAAGACGATCCCGACCCGGGTCAGCCACTCCGCTTCCAGCGCGAAGTCGGCCTGGGTCAGCTGGTTGTTTTCCAGCCAGCCATCCGGGAACTGCGCGTCGAGGTTCGGACCGTCGGCGCGCAGCACCACCTGCGGCATTTCCTGAGTGCCACGGATGTGGTGGAACAGGATGGCGAAGCGCAGCAGCACGCACAGGCGAATCAGCTTGATGCCTTCATCACCGAATTCAGCGAACTTGTCCTTGGGGATGTTGCGGCGATGGCCGCGTACCAGCAGGGCCAGCTTCTGTTGGTCTTCATGGGAGAAACCTGCCAGGTCGGAGTGCTCGATCAGGTAGGCGCCATGCTTATGGTAATGATAGTGGGCGATATCCAGCCCCACTTCATGCACCTTGGCGCCCCAGCTCAGCAGTTCGGCGTAGCTTTCGTCTTCCAGGTCCCAGGCTGCGGCGACCTGTTCCAGCGCCATCAGTGCCTTGCGCTCAACCCGTGCAGCCTGCTCCATGTCGACGTGATAGCGCTCCATCAGGGAATTGAGGGTGCGTTCGCGGACGTCTTCGTGATGATGGCGGCCCAGCAGGTCGTAGAGCACGCCTTCACGCAGCGCCCCCTCGCAGTGATCCATGCGCTGCAGTTCCAGGGCATCGAAGATCGCCTCAAGAATGGACAGCCCGGCGGGGAAGATCGCCAGACGATCGGGCTTGATGCCTTCGAAGTCGATTTTTTCGATATCGCCCAGTTTGAACAGGCGGCGCTTGAGCCAGGCCAGACCTTCAGCGTTGACCTCGCCGGAACCATGCCCATTGGCCTTCAGTACCGCGCCGATGGCGCGAATGGTACCGGAAGAGCCGATAGCCTCGTCCCATTTCAGGCGGTGCAGGCCCTGCTCGATGCTCATCAACTCCAGACGAGCTGCAGTGTAGGCCTGGGCATAGCGCGCCGGGGTGATCTTGCCATCGCGGAAATAACGCTGGGTGAAGCTGACGCAGCCCATCTGCAGGCTCTCGCGCAGCAATGGCTCGAAGCGCTGGCCAATGATGAATTCGGTGCTGCCGCCGCCGATATCCGCCACCAGGCGCTTGCCGGGGGTGTCGGCCAGGGTGTGCGAGACGCCCAGATAAATGAGGCGCGCTTCTTCGCGGCCGGAAATCACTTCTACGGGGTGGCCGAGAATGGCTTCGGCGCGATGAATGAATTCATTGCGGTTGCGGGCTTCACGCAGGGCGTTGGTGCCGACAATCCGGACCGCGCCCAGTGGCAGACCGTTGATCAGTTGCGCAAAGCGCTTGAGGCAGTCCAGGCCGCGCTGCATCGACTCTTCGGTCAGTTGCCGCTCTTCATTAATGCCGGCCGCCAGCTGTACTTTCTCGCCCAGCCGCTCAAGAATGCGGATATCGCCCTGATTGGTCTTGGCCACCACCATATGGAAGCTGTTTGAGCCCAGGTCGATGGCAGCGATCAGAGAAAGATTCTTGGCTTTGGTGTGAGGCATGGTCAGGAGATTCCGGTCAATGACCGCAACATCCTGCCACGAACCATGGCGCACGCCAACGCGAAGCTGTGCGATGCGGCGTCATGGCGTGCTGAAAAAGCCGGTCACCGGTCCAATTGTCAGGCCCGCAAAAGCCGCATGAAGCGGTGCTTTCACAAAGCTGAGTGGCCGGATATCCGTTCAGCACGCTTGCGCTCAGGTGCTGAGCTATAACCACAGTGATGCGCCATCATAGACAGAGTCAATGATCGATTACTTCCTGAATGCCAGCAGGCCCGCTATGATGAACGACGTTTTTAGCCTAGCAACCCGGAGAATTCCATGAGCGACCTGATCAAACACGTCACTGACGCCACCTTCGAAGAAGTAGTTCTTCAGGCTCAGGGCCCCGTGCTGGTTGATTACTGGGCAGAATGGTGCGGCCCTTGCAAGATGATCGCTCCGGTTCTGGACGACATCGCTTCGACCTATGAAGGCCGGCTGACCATCGCCAAGCTGAACATCGACGAAAACGCCGATACCCCTGGCAAGCACGGTGTACGTGGTATCCCGACCCTGATGCTGTTCAAGAACGGCAACGTTGAAGCCACTAAAGTTGGCGCCCTGTCGAAGTCGCAACTGGCGGCTTTCCTCGACGCCCACCTGTAAGGCCGGGCTGTTCAAGACCCCGCTAAATGCGGGGTTTTTTTCAGGACGCGCACTAGACGCCTGAAAATCCAGGTGTTACATTCGGCCCCGCAACGGTTTCTCCGTTGCCCCCTGCAAGCCGTCGCCGACGCTCTCCTTTCGATTCAGTACGCGATCCTTTCGCCATCTCTGCGGCGCGGTCTCATTAAGCCAGAGGCTTAATTTCCCCTCATATACGATTACTTCATTCCCATATGAACCTGACTGAACTCAAGCAAAAGCCGATTACCGATCTGCTCGAAATGGCCGAACAGATGGGCATAGAAAATATGGCCCGTTCGCGCAAGCAGGATGTGATTTTCGCCCTGCTCAAGAAGCACGCAAAGAGCGGCGAAGAAATCTCCGGTGATGGTGTGCTGGAGATCCTCCAGGACGGCTTCGGTTTCCTGCGTTCCGCAGATGCTTCCTATCTGGCCGGCCCGGACGATATCTACGTCTCGCCAAGCCAGATTCGCCGCTTCAACCTGCGTACCGGCGACACTATTGTCGGCAAGATCCGCCCTCCAAAGGAAGGCGAGCGTTATTTCGCCCTGCTCAAGGTTGACTCGATCAACTTCGACCGCCCGGAAAACGCCAAGAACAAGATCCTGTTCGAGAACCTGACCCCACTGTTCCCGAACAAGCGCCTGAAAATGGAAGCCGGTAACGGTTCCACCGAAGACCTGACCGGCCGGGTCATCGACCTGTGCGCACCCATCGGTAAAGGTCAGCGTGGCCTGATCGTCGCTCCGCCAAAAGCGGGCAAGACCATCATGCTGCAGAACATCGCGGCCAATATCACCCGCAACAACCCTGAATGCCACCTGATCGTGCTGTTGATCGACGAGCGTCCGGAAGAAGTGACCGAAATGCAGCGCACCGTGCGCGGCGAAGTCGTCGCTTCGACCTTCGACGAGCCGCCGACCCGTCACGTGCAGGTTGCCGAGATGGTGATCGAGAAGGCCAAGCGGCTGGTCGAGCACAAAAAGGATGTGGTCATCCTGCTCGACTCCATCACCCGTCTGGCGCGTGCCTACAACACCGTGATCCCGAGCTCCGGCAAGGTCCTGACCGGTGGTGTCGATGCTCACGCCCTGGAGAAGCCGAAGCGTTTCTTCGGTGCTGCACGTAACATCGAAGAAGGCGGTTCGCTGACCATTATCGCGACTGCGTTGATCGAAACCGGTTCGAAGATGGACGAAGTCATCTACGAAGAGTTCAAGGGTACTGGCAACATGGAACTGCCCCTGGACCGTCGGATCGCCGAGAAGCGCGTCTTCCCGGCCATCAACATCAACCGTTCCGGCACCCGCCGCGAAGAGTTGCTGACCGCCGACGACGAACTGCAACGCATGTGGATTCTGCGCAAGCTGCTGCACCCGATGGACGAAATCGCCGCCATCGAGTTCTTGACCGACAAGCTCAAGACGACCAAGACCAACGATGAGTTCTTCCTGTCCATGAAACGCAAGTAACGGACAGTCTCATCGAAAATGGCGCCCTCGCGGCGCCATTTTTTTTGCCTGCACGCTGGCGCGTCTGCACAGAGCAGGTACGATGTGCACCTCTTTGTAAAAGTGGCCGGGTCAATGAAATTCAAGGATCTAAGGGACTTCGTGCAGCAGCTTGAGCAGCGCGGAGAGTTGAAACGCATCCAGATGCCCATTTCCCCCGTACTGGAAATGACCGAGATCTGTGATCGCACCCTGCGAGCCAAGGGCCCGGCCCTGCTCTTCGAAAAGCCCGTCGGTTTCGACATTCCGGTGCTGGGCAACCTGTTCGGCACCCCGCAGCGGGTCGCCATGGGCATGGGCGCATCGTCCACTGACGAGCTGCGCGAGATCGGCAAACTGCTGGCCTTTCTTAAAGAGCCCGAGCCGCCCAAGGGGCTCAAGGACGCCTGGTCCAAGCTGCCGATCTTCAAGAAAGTCATCGCCATGGCGCCCAAAGTGGTCAAGGATGCGCCTTGCCAGGAAGTGGTCATTGAAGGTGATGACGTGGATCTTGGCATGCTGCCGGTGCAGACCTGCTGGCCGGGCGATGTCGCGCCGCTGATCACCTGGGGCCTGACCGTCACTCGCGGGCCGAACAAAGAGCGCCAGAACCTGGGCATCTATCGCCAGCAGGTGATCGGCCGCAACAAGGTCATCATGCGCTGGCTCAGCCATCGCGGCGGCGCGCTGGACTTCAAGGAATGGTGTGCGAAGAACCCCGGCCAGCCGTTCCCGGTGTCGGTGGCTCTGGGTGCAGACCCGGCCACCATTCTCGGCGCGGTCACGCCCGTACCGGACAGCCTGTCCGAGTACGCGTTCGCCGGTCTGCTGCGCGACAGTCGTACTGAACTGATCAAGTGCCGGGGCAACGACCTGCAAGTGCCGGCCACTGCCGAAATCGTTCTGGAAGGGGTGATTCATCCCGGCGAGATGGCCGACGAAGGCCCGTATGGCGATCACACCGGTTACTACAACGAAGTCGACAGTTTCCCGGTGTTCACCGTCGAGCGTATCACCCATCGGCAAAAGCCGATCTACCACAGCACCTACACCGGCCGGCCACCGGATGAGCCGGCGATTCTCGGGGTGGCGCTCAATGAAGTATTCGTGCCGATCCTGCAAAAGCAGTTCCCGGAGATCACTGACTTCTATCTGCCGCCTGAAGGCTGCTCGTACCGCATGGCGGTGGTGACCATGAAGAAGCAGTACCCCGGCCATGCCAAGCGCGTGATGCTGGGTGTGTGGTCGTTCCTGCGACAGTTCATGTACACCAAGTTCGTTATCGTGACCGACGACGATATCAATGCGCGAGACTGGAACGACGTCATCTGGGCCATCACCACGCGCATGGACCCCAAGCGCGACACGGTGATGATCGACAACACGCCGATCGATTACCTGGACTTCGCCTCGCCGGTCTCGGGCCTGGGCTCGAAGATGGGCCTGGATGCCACGCACAAATGGCCGGGTGAAACCAGTCGCGAGTGGGGCCGGGTTATCGTCAAGGATGAGGCGGTCACACGCCGTGTGGACGAGATCTGGAATCAGCTGGGAATAGATTGATGCGCGTAACCTTGCAGCCTTCGGGCGCCGTTCTCGATACCTTGCCCGGCGAGGCCATTCTGGCGGCGGCCCAGCGGCTGGGCTATGAATGCCCGAACAGTTGCCGCAACGGTAACTGTCATGTCTGCGAAGCCCTGCTGGTCGAAGGCCGGGTCGCGCAGGCGGGCATGGAGCACGACCACGGCGAGATCTACACCTGTGTGGCCGAGCCGCTGGAAGACTGCATCGTGTTATGGGACGGCGTGCTGGCCTTGGGCGAACTGCCGGTGCGCAAGCTGGCCTGCCAGCTCAGCGAGTGCGTTGCGGTCGGTGGCGATGTCTGGCGTATCGGCCTGCGCACGCCGGCGGGCAAACTGCCGCGCTATCACGCCGGCCAGTACCTGATGATCGAGCGTGACGGCGGCGGCAAGTCGGCGTTCTCGCTGGCCAGCGCACCGCACAGCGGCCGCGACCTGCAATTGCACGTACTGGTCCGTGAGGCGGGCGCCCGGGCATTGCTTGAGCAACTGCAGCGTGACGGCATCGCCCGTGTCGAGCTGCCATTGGGTGACACCCATCTGGCCGAGCTGCCCGATGGCCCGCTGGTGCTGATCGCCGCCGGTACCGGGATGGCGCAGATGCATAGCCTGATCGAGCATTGTCGGGCTAACGGCTTCAAGCATCCGGTGCATTTGTACTGGGGGGTGCGCCGTCCGGAGGACTTCTACGGTATCGAGCATTGGGAGCAGTGGCAGAGCCTGCCCAACCTGTATCTGCACAAGGTGGTCAGCGACCTGTGTGGCTGGGACGGGCGCTGCGGGCTGCTGCACGAGGCTGTTCGCGAAGACATTGCCGACCTCTCAGGTGTTTATGTGTATGCCAGCGGCTCACCGGCGATGGTTTATGCAACCCTTGATGCGCTGGTCGAAGCGGGCATGGATGCCCGTCACATGCGCGCCGATGTGTTTGCCTACGCGCCACGCTGACGGCGCCAGGCTGTGGCGTGCGGCATATGACGGGTGCAGGGTCAGTTATTCCTAAAAGTTCTTGGTTTGCAGTGTATATAGACCTGTTTTGCAGCTTCGTGCGGTTGGATTAAAAATTGCTTCGTGCCAGTATGAAGCGGTGGCCAGAATCGTTTCATCGCTGGCCGCCTTATTCGTTTGGTACTCGCTTTTGCACGATCGGCAGGCCTGGAGAAAGCGTTTCATCGCACTGCAAGGCCGGCCATGACTGGCGCTGACCCCGCCAGGGGGATACATGGGCAATCCAATCAACGATCTCGCCGCAGCCGTACACGACGGCCTGGGGCTGACTTACCCTCCGGTTATTGACCTCGGTCCGCAGTTGACCCACGAGCAACTGCTGGCCTCGATGCACGCCACGCTGCAACAGCACCAGGGCGGGCCGGTCTGGCTGTTCGCTTATGGTTCGCTGATCTGGCGTCCGGAATGCTCTACCGTGGAGCGTCAGCGCGCGCGGGTGCACGGTTATCACCGCGGGCTGTACCTGTGGTCCCACGAGCATCGTGGCACGCCGGCAGCTCCCGGGCTGGTATTTGGCCTGGATCGTGGTGGCTCGTGCACTGGGGTTGCCTATCGTTTACCTGAGCACTGTCTGGAAGAGTCGTTGCTGGCGCTGTGGAAGCGCGAGATGCCTTACCCCTCCTATCGTCCGCACTGGCTCAGTTGCCGACTGGAGGATGGTCGCAAGATCAAGGCGTTAGGGTTTGTGCTGGAGCGGCATTTGCCCAGCTACGCAGGCAATCTGCCCGACAGCGTCCTGAGCCAGGTGCTGGCCAGCGCCTGTGGGCGCTCAGGAACGACTCACGATTATGTGCAGCAGACCGTTCAGGCGCTGCGCAGCCACGCCATGCCAGATCTTAATCTGGAGGCGCGGCTCAAGCGCTGTGCCGCACGCGCCTGAATCAGGCTGATTCAGGCCTTGCTTTCGCGCGAGGTGCTGGCGACCTGTTTGTGCTTAAGGGTTGGCGCCAGGAACGCCATGGCCAGGATGCAGGCACCGATCAACAGCACGAAGCCGCCGTCCCAGCCGTAGTGGTCCACGGTGTAACCAATCGCGGCACTGGCTGCGACCGAACCGCCCAGATAGCCGAACAGCCCGGTAAAACCTGCCGCGGTACCGGCAGCTTTCTTGGGCGCCAGTTCAAGGGCTTGCAAACCGATCAGCATGACCGGGCCGTAGATCAGGAAGCCAATCGAGACCAGAGCGATCATGTCTACGGTCGGGTTACCCGGCGGGTTCAGCCAATAGACCAGGGTAGCGACGGTCACCAGCGCCATGAACACCATGCCGGTCAGGCCGCGATTGCCCTTGAAGATCTTGTCTGACATCCAGCCACACAGCAGGGTGCCCGGAATACCCGCCCATTCGTACAGGAAATAGGCCCACGAGGTTTTGTCGACGGTGAAGTGCTTGGCTTCTTTCAGGTAGGTCGGTGCCCAGTCCAGTACGCCATAGCGCAGCAGATAGACGAACACGTTGGCCAAGGCGATGTACCACAGCAGTTTGTTGCGCAGCACATACTTGACGAAGATTTCCTTGGTGCTGAATTCCTGTTCATGGCTGGCGTCGTAGCCTTCGGGGTAGTCGTTCTTGTATTGCTCGATCGGCGGCAGACCTACCGATTGCGGGGTGTCGCGCATGGTTGCGAACGCGAACACTGCCACCAGCAGAGCCACCGCCGCCGGCACATAGAACGCCGCATGCCAGTCGTTGGTCCAGCCCAGGCCGAGCAGGAACAGCGGACCGATCAGGCCGCCCCCGACGTTGTGCGCCACGTTCCACAACGACACGACGCCGCCGCGTTCTTTCTGCGACCACCAGTGCACCATGGTCCGCCCGCTGGGCGGCCAGCCCATGCCCTGGGCCCAGCCGTTGATGAACAGCAGGATAAACATGATCGTCACGCTGGACGTCGCCCAAGGTGCGAAACCGAACACGAACATGACACCCGCCGAGACCAGCAGGCCGAACGGCAGGAAGTAGCGTGGGTTGGAGCGGTCAGACACCAGCCCCATGAGGAACTTGGAAAGACCATAGGCAATGGCAATGGCCGACATCGCCACGCCCAGTTGGCCACGGGTGTAGCCTTCCTCGATCAGGTAGGGCATGGCCAGCGAGAAGTTCTTGCGCAGCAGGTAGTAACCGGCATAACCGATGAAAATGCCGGCGAAGACCTGCCAGCGCAGACGCCGATAGGTGCTGTCGATCTGTTCTTCAGGCAGCGGGGCCTTGTGGGGGGCAGGACGGAAAAACGCAAACATTGGGGGATGCTCCGGTTCTTGTTCTTTTGCGAAAATGAATCTTACATTTTCGTTACAGAAAAAAGCAGCATCCTGATACAAAGAAATCGCAAAAAACTAATGTTTTCCGTTCATTTGTGAATATTACCGGCCAGGCCTGAGCCAAACCCAAGGGTTCAGTAGGGTGGGCTATTGCAGAATTGTTCACTGGCATACCAGTTATTTCAGAGCGTTCCTACACAACCCTCGGAAGCCATGAACTTCTAGCCCCTGCCAGCTGCGCCTAGCATCGCCTGCATTGCGCTCAAGCGCTTGACTGGCGGGCACCCAAATGAAATGGCTGATGATGGTTGTATGTTTATTCGCGTGTACGGCCGAGGGTGCGCCAGGGCTGCTGGTGCCGGTACGGACCCCGGCGCCGGACTTTCCGCAGCCGATGGTCCAGGCGCGGCACGCTGGCAAGGTGCGCGCGCTGATGGTGGTCAACGCCCAGGGTACGGTGGTCGAGGTCCAGGTGATCGAAAGCAGCCACCCGGCACTGGCGCAGGCTGCACAGCAGGCGCTGAGCCGCTGGCAGTTCAGACCCTGGGTCGGCACCGTCGGCGCCCCGGCGCGGGTCGCCTTTACCTTGCCGGTGATCTTTGGCTCTCACGGTCTGGCCAGCTTCAATACCGAGATCAACATCGGCCTTGGCAATGTTCGCTGCGCCTACCTCAACTATGAGGTCCAGGCCCAGATGCGGCAGTTTCCCAATGCGTCACTGACTCAGATAGACCTGTTCTGGTACACCGGTCAATTCTTGCACAGCAGCTATGCGGCTTCGCAACACAGCGAAGCCGAACGCCGCAACATGCTCAAAAAGCTGGAAGCGGCCATTCCCCGGATCATAAGAAGCTGCCGGCGTAATCCTGAGCGTCGTTATGGCGATTACTTGCCCCTACCGATCACAAGGATGCTGGTCACGGCGGCTGAGCCGCAGGAGAGGTTGTAAATGCCTGGCAAGATGATTGTCTGCATTTTTGTGATGGTTGCCGGCCTGTTGGCGAATCAGGTCATGGCCGCCAATTCATGGCCCGTACCGTTGCATATGCCGGATTTCGAGCGTCCCCAATCGCTACGGGACGCGCCTTGGCCAGCGCAGATCTCCGTTCGCATCCTTGTGCGGCGCGATGGCTCGGTGCAGTTTGTCGAAGTGGTCGAAGGCACTGATCCGGAGTTCATCGCGATTGCCCGCAAGGCCGTTGAACAGTGGCGCTTCCAGCCCTGGACCCCGCCTGCCTCATCGCCAGAGGGCGAGGTGGTAAGAGTCACTGTGAATTATGGGGAGACGGAAAGTCAGCGGCAGTCGCTTGCTGACAACGTCAAGCTCAAGAAGGTGCTTTGTCATCAGCTCAACGAACAAGTGCGTAAAAGAAACGCCTGGTGGCTGCCTCGCCGTTCGAGTGACCCCAGCGTTTTTGAACAGACTGAGCGCTACCTGTCTCACGATCCGGTGATCCGTACTTACCTCTCTGACGCACAGCGTCAGGATCTGGTGGTGGCGTTACTGGAGGCGCGTGCAAATATCATTGCCCGGTGTAAATCCAACCCGGCGAGTCGCTACGTCGACCAGTTACCGGAGAAGGTCCGGGAGGCGATATAAGAGATTCTAGAATAAGGATGTGGGCGGCAGAACCGCCCCGCTGTAAAAGCGGGGCGGCTGGTTTACCAAGCTGGCGCGAAAAGCCCCTTCCTTCAGGTGGGGGATGAAAGCGCCACCGCGAAGCGGTCATAGGGGTTAAGATCCCAAAAATCGCCCCTATTCTGTGTGTCATGACTGAAATGAAAGCGACCAAAACCCTCAAGGTTCGAGTGCGAGACAAGCACGCAGCGCAGCTGCGTGAAGCTTCTCGTGCCGTGAATTTTGTGTGGAACTACGTAAACGAGTTGAGCCGTCGCTCGATTCGTGAGCGTGGTCGTTTTCTGTCAGCGTTCGACATTCACAAGTACACCAACGGGGCCGGCAAAGACCTGGGACTGCACAGCCAATCGGTGCAGGCTGTTGCCGACGAATATGTCACACGGCGCAAGCAGTTCAAAAAGCGCCAGCTCCGCT
>NZ_JAMYDZ010000060.1:0-2052 GCF_024129905.1 Pseudomonas sp. 21LCFQ010
GTATGCGATCCATAAACCCCACCTGCCCAACGATGGGTTAACGGTTTACTGTGGCATTTCTGGCGAGCAGTTCCACGGTAGCAGAGCTTCGTAGTCTGCTACTGACGAGGCGTGCGGCAGCCGCTCGAGTACGTGGCGCAGCCACGTATAAGGCTCTTGGCCGTTGACCTTGGCGGTCTCGACCAGGCTGTAGATCTTCGCGCTGGCACCGGCGCCGTTGACGGTGTCGCTGAACAGCCAGGCCTTGCGCCCGATGACAAACGGCTTGATCGCTCTTTCGGCCGCATTGTTGTCGATGGGCAAGTAACCCGCTTCGACGTAGCGCTCCAGCCGGCTCCAGTTATTCACTAGGTAATGCACCGCCTTACCCAGTGCACTTTGTGCCGTCACCTGCGACTGGGTTTTATCCAGCCAGCTTTTCAGTTGCGCCAGGATCGGCAGGCTCTTTTCCTGACGACCGATAAACCTCTGTTCATTACTCGCATCTTTGAGCTCGCGCTCGATCCCGTAAAGCTTGTTGATCATCGTCAGCGCGATATCGGCCCGTCCGGTTTTACCCTTGGGCTGCACTTTTTGCGCGTCCACGAACTTGCGTCGTGCATGGGCCATACACGCCAGACGTTCCGCGCCCGGCTGCAACGCCAACGCGTTATAGCCCGCGTAATCGTCGGTCATGACATAGCCACGGTAACTCTCCAGCAAGCGCAACGGCACGTCCTGCGCACGGCTGGACGTGTAATCAAACAGCACAACTTTTCGATCCGGTGGGCCACTGGCTTGCACCCACACCCAGGATTGGCTGGTCGGGTCTCGATCCGGTTCTTTCAACACCTGGACGCGGGTTTCATCGCAGTGAATCACCGGACTTTCCAGCAGTCGGTCACGCATCAAATTGATCAGCGGCTGGAAGTATTCACTGCACTGGATGATCCAGCGAGCCAGCGTTTGCCGAGGGATATCGATACCGTGACGGCTGAGCACCGTTTCAAACCTATGCAGCGGTAAACCGTCGACATACTTAGTGGTCAGCAGCATGGCCAGTACGCTTGGGCTGGCCATGCTTTTCTCGATCAGTTGCGCAGGCTTGTCAGCCGTGACCGGGGCTGCTTCGCAGCCTCGGCAACCGTAGATTTTACGGATATGTTTGATGACCCGAATCTGCATCGGCACGATGTCCAGTTGCTCGCTGGTCTCTTCGCCGATGGCGTGTTTACGGCAACCGCAAGCACAGGCCAGTTCGTGTTCGGGCAGTTCGTGGATGACTTCGATACGCGGCAGATCGGCCGACAACGGCTTGCGTTTGCCACGGCGTGGCGTCGGTTCTACAACGTCTTCATCGGCGTCGCCAACCAACGGCATTGGTTCGCTTTCAGGCTCATTGAACAAGGCCAGTTGCGGCGTATTGGGTTCCACGGTTTGCTCGGACTTGCGTCCAAACAGACGGTCGCGCAACAGCTTGATCTGTTCTTTCAGGTCAACGATGTGAGTCTGATAAGCCTGGGCCGATTCCTTCTGGCGATTGAGTGCCTCAAGCAGCAGTTGCTTGAGCAAGACAGGGTCATCAGGAAGGTCATCGGGCAGAGAAATCATGGCCCGGATTATACCGGGTCACGCCACGTAGCGCGGCGTCAAAACTTGATGGGGACGGTTGCGCCACAGATCAAAACCGTCGAGCAGCCAATTCAGTTCCTGGACGCTGAGGATAATCGCCTCGTCCGTGGCATCGGGCGATGTTTTGAAACGCTCTGACTCCAGACGCTTGAGCCAAAGGCAGAAGCCGTTGCGCTCCCAATACAAGATCTTCACTCGATTGCGGGACTTGTTGAGAAAGACGAAAAGCACAGGATCGAATACCGCCACTTTTATATCCAGCTCGACCAGCGCGGCCAGGCCGTCGATGGACTTTCGGAAGTCCACCGGCTTGGGGTAGAGATAGACTTTTTCGACTTTGGCGTCGGGTCGCATCATGAGGTGCTGGCTCCGGAGGGAATCGGGAGCACAGCATCCAGAATCATCTGGCCGCGTTGAATGTGGGGTTCATGGAGCGGTTAC
>NZ_JAMYDZ010000061.1:0-1849 GCF_024129905.1 Pseudomonas sp. 21LCFQ010
TTACCGGCGTACTCGAAATCGGAAAAGCTCATCTGACTCATGGGATGGCGGGCTTGTAGAGGGCAGTTGGACGGAGGGCTATTTCAGCACAGGTCAGATGGCCTGTGGTGACTTGATCGGAGAATCCCTAACGTAAATTCATCGGTCGCGCCACTCATCCCTCCTAGTCGCAAGCGATCCAGTTTCAAGATGCGCTTGAGGTGGGCGAATAACATTTCTACCTTTTTACGTTCGTGACGAGAGCGCACATATTCCGGTGTCTTCGCGATTTGCCGAGCCACATCGCGAGCCGCTTCATGAATACTGCGGGCGATCTTACGAACCGGAGTGTTCGGGCAGCACTTGGCTTTCATTGGACATGTCGCGCAGTCGGTTTGACTGGATCGGAAGTTGATGGTGTTGGCTTTCGTAACGTCTGAGCGCAGGTTCTTGAAAGCTCGCCATTCGCTACGTAATGCCTTACAAGCAGAACAGCGATAATCCTCAACGTCTTTGTTCCAGTGGAAGTCGCTGATCGAAAAACTGTCGTCCTTGCGCTCGGTTTTATCCCAAACCGGCACATGCGGCTCGATATCTTTCTCTTCCACCATCCAAGCCAACATAGGTGCTGTGCCGTAAGCGGTGTTGCCAACTAAGCGATCCGGTTTGATGTCGAACAACTCTTCGAATCGGTCAATCATGGTTTTGGTGCTCTCGACCTCGGCCGTTCGATGAGCCGGTGTCGGTTCTACGTCCATGATCACGCCATGCTCGACATCAATCAGGTAGTTGGTGGAATAGGCGAAAAACGCTGGTCCGCCTGGGGCGGCCGTCCAACGGGATAGAGGGTCAGTCAGCGACAGGCTTGGGAAGTGCTTCAGCCAGCGCCTCTTCATCGAGTGCTTCGAGGTACTCACGGACGGCACGCGTACTGAGTGATGGGTCGCTCCAGTTGACCTCCTCATCGCCGGGTACGCCGCGCTGCCGATTCACATCTGCCTTGATGATGCTGGCGTCCACGGCAAAGCCTTCGCCTTTGACCAAGCCAGCGTCCATGCAGCGATGCAACACTTCATTAAACAGCCAGCGAAACAGATCGCTGTCCCGGAAACGGCCGTGTCGATTCTTAGAAAACGTCGAGTGATTAGGCACTTTATCCTCAAGGCTCAACCGGCAGAACCAGCGATAAGCCAGGTCAAATGAGCCTCTTCAAACAAGCGCCGTTCGGAGCGAATGCCATAGCAATAGCCGATGACCAGCATGCGGATCATCAGTTCAGGATCAATCGAAGGACGCCCAATCGGACTATAGAAGTCAGCGAGGTAGTGACGCAGGTCGCTCAGATCGAGGCACCGATCAATGCTGCGCAGAAGATGATTTTTTGGGATGTGGCCTTCAAGGTTGAAAGAGTAAAAAAGCCGGTCCTGCCCACTCGATAACTGTCCCATCATGCTGCGTACTCTCCCGCTGGCCGATGAGCAGATTTTGCCCCTAGTCAAGCGAGAGAGCTACTTTTTCAACGGAATCGGACGATTCCTGCCGGTCAAGGCGCACCCAGTGCGCTGGTCAGATCCAACGCAAATGTGTGGTCAAGGTCATGCAATTACTCAATGGGCAGCCCAACCGAATTCCATTCGTCGCTAAGCACGCCGTTCCATGGGATGTTTTGGTAGGTTAAGTGCGCTTGGTTGGCTCAAATTTTCTGAAATTTTTTTAGAGAGAGCAACCTAGAAATCCTACTAGGGATTCTCCGATCAAGTCACCACAGGCCATCTGACCTGTGCTGAAATAGCCCTCCGTCCAACTGCCCTCTACAAGCCCGCCATCCCATGAGTCAGATGAGCTTTTCCGATTTCGAGTACGCCGGTAA
>NZ_JAMYDZ010000063.1:0-1455 GCF_024129905.1 Pseudomonas sp. 21LCFQ010
TTACTGAGCATTGATCCAGATGGTCTTAAGCTCGGTGTACTGATCATGCGCCCACTGCGACTTGTCGCGACCGCCAAAGCCTGACTCGCCGTAGCCTCCGAACGGCGTCGAAGCGTCGCCTTCACCGAAGCAGTTGACGGTGACGATACCGGCGCGAATCTCGCGCGATAGACGGATCGCGTTGCGCAGGTTGCTGGTGTAGGCCGAGGCCGCCAGGCCGTAAACGGTGTCGTTGGCCAGGGCAATGGCCTCATCAATGGTGTTGAAGGTGGTGACGCTCAACACCGGGCCGAAGATCTCTTCGACGAACAGTTTGTCGCCGGCTTTGACGCCATCAACAATGGTCGGCTCGATGAACACGCCATCACGGGTGTTGCCGCCTTCGACCACTTTAAGTTGCGCCTCGACGGCGTGTTCCAGGTACGAGCGAACCTTCTCGAAATGCGCTTTGCTGACCATTGCGCCCAGGCGGTTGGCCGGGTCCAGCGGGTCGCCCAGTTGCCAGTCGCGCACGTGCACCTTGATGCGCTCGAGCAGCTTGTCTTTGACGTCGCGGTGCACGATCAGCCGCGAGGACGCCGAGCAGTTCTCGCCCATGTTCCAGAACGCACCGGCCACCAGGTACTGGGCCACTTCGTCGAGGTCTTCGACGTCGTTCATCACCACCGCCGGGTTCTTGCCACCCAGCTCCAGTACCACACGTTTGATGTTCGACTCGGCCGAGTACTTGAGGAACAGCCGACCGGTGTCGGTCGAGCCGGTGAAGCTCACCGCCGCGATGTCCATGTGCCGGCCAATCGGCTCGCCGACTTCGCGGCCACCGCCAGGCACGATATTGAACACGCCCGCCGGTACGCCGGCCTGATGGGCCAGCTCCGCGACGCGCAGGGCGGTCAGGGTGGTTTCCTTGGCCGGTTTGACCACGATCGAGCAACCGGCGGCCAGCGACGGGCCGATTTTCCAGGCCAGCATCAGCAGCGGGAAGTTCCACGGCAGCACCAGACCGACCACCCCGATGGCTTCACGCACCACGGTGGTTACCGCACCGGCGCCGGTCGGGGCACTGAAATCGTAAATCTTGTCGATCAGCTCGGCATGCCAGCGCAGGGTGTGGATGGTCTCCGGCACGTCGACGTTCTGGCATTCGCTGACCGGCTTGCCGCTGTCCAGGCTTTCCAGCACTGCCAGTTCATGGGCGTGGTCTTCCAGCAGTTGGGCAAAATCCAGCAGGATGTGCTTGCGCGCCGCCGGCGCCAGCTTGCTCCAGCGACCGTCTGCGAAAGACTCTTTAGCGGCTTTGACCGCCAGATCGACGTCGTCGCTGTTACCGGCGGCGATGTTGGCCAGCAACTCGCCAGTGGCCGGGTTAGTGGTGGCGAAGGTATTGCCCGACAGCGCATCGCGGAATTCACCGTTGATGAATGCCTGGGTCGGGAATTTCAATTCAGCGGCCAG
>NZ_JAMYDZ010000064.1:0-1244 GCF_024129905.1 Pseudomonas sp. 21LCFQ010
GTGGGAGCCAACTGTCTTTCATCATCCCCCGATGAATGGGCATTTTATAATGCCATCGCGGATAGATTCCGCGATGGCGGGCAAAGCCCGCCCCCCATTCAAACCACGTGATCACGCCATGGTGTTCCGTCGCGCACCATGGCGTTCAGACGTATCAGCAGCACCCGCATGCAGGCCACCAGGGCCACCTTCGCGCACTTGCCTTTGGCACGCAGCCTCGCATAGCGCTCCTTGAAATCGGCGTTGTAGCGCACCATCACCAGCGCACACATGTAGGTCGCACGGCGCAGTTTCGTCCGCCCACCGTAGATCTGCCGCTTGCCGGCCTTGCTACCGCTGTCGTTGTTATACGGTGCCACACCGGCCAACGCTGCGATTTGTCCACGACTCAGATCACCCAGCTCTGGCAGGTAGCAGAACAGGCTGGCGATTGTCACTGGGCCTACGCCCTTTACGGCATGCAGCCGCTGCAGCAGTTCTGAGTCGACCTTGCGCGCTTGTGCATCGACAAGTTGATCTACCGCTTTGATCTGCACTTTGAGGCTGGCTTCCAACGCAAGGTAGATGTCCACCACGCTGGGCACTATGGTCTGTTTGATACGGCGCCGGTTGTCGTCACGTTGTTGAAGCAGATTGTTGCGCAAGTTGACCAGCTCAAGCAGGACTTCGCGCTCCTCGTCAGGCTTTGCGAAGCCCTTTGCCTCCAGGCTGGAGGCGAACATGGCCAGCATTTGCGCGTCGATTGGATCGGTCTTGGCACGCTTGCCCATGGCCAGAGCGAACTGACGTGAACGAACAGGGTTAATACGCTGGATCTTGAACCCGGCATTAGCCAGAAGCTTTACCGCCAGTTTCTCGTAACCACCGGTGGCTTCAACAAGAACTCGTTCAACCTGATGGGCGCTGAGGTACTCAGCGATGCTGGCGAGACCTTCTTCAGTATTAGGCACACACAGCTCATCGGCTTTGGGAAACAGCGCAACCTGCAGCGTGGCCTTGGAAACATCAATACCGGCATAGGCGGACATGAGTAAAACCTCTAGGATAAAGAGTGAGAGGCGCTTTGGCCTGACTCACGCTTGTTGTTCGAGGTCGGACTCAGTCAACTGTTCGAGCTTTGAGCCAAAGCGGGAAGAGTGGATGGCAGCTTGGCTCCCACACGTGCTCTAGGCACCGCGATTTGTCAGCTTGCCATCCACCCCTCTCACCCCAGACTTTACCTTGATCAAAGACACAAGCGAGCT
>NZ_JAMYDZ010000065.1:0-1126 GCF_024129905.1 Pseudomonas sp. 21LCFQ010
ATACAGCCGGTGATCCCGCTGCGTGCCATGCCACGCAAGCCTCGGCCTGGCCTGCCCCGACTCTTTGATCGTCCAAAGTATCGGCAGCGGAACATCATTGAGCGGATGTTTGGCTGGCTGAAAGAGAGCCGAAGAATAGGCACTCGCTACGACAAGCTGGCGAGAAGCTTTTCAGCCATGGTCACGCTGGCCTGCAGCCTGCGTTGTATGCGTCAGTACTTTTCGTACAAAACCTAAGTGGGTGCTCGACCGTGACAGTCCGGTAAATACAACTTCCTGAAACTACTGTCTAAAAAGGTCGAAACAAATGGCCAAGATCGCGATATATCCAGAGATATTGAAAGGAGCTTACATTTGGTCAAGCGGCTCCAACGCAAAAATGACTAACGCGCCATTGCTTCGGTAGCCAATACGTCAGTTTTTGTGATTAGTGTGATTGGGCAAGGAACATTTGATCTGGACCACAGCCTGTCCATAACCTCGTTCAGAGCAGCCTGCGTGGGTATCGGTTGCATTCTGCCCCCCACATTATCGAATAGGTAGACATACGCCCCATGAGCTAGGGCGCTGGACAAAAGCCGCAGCCAGCGATGCTCCGTCAGGTCCTTTTGGTGGTCCGGCGACACCAGTAGATCATATAAAGTAAGGACATAGTTGAAGCATACCTGATTAATCAGGCCATCCAGAGCAACCGCATGCTGCGCCTCAGGCGAGCACCGTATTTTTTTTTGAAGAACGGTTGGGCGTGTGTATTGAGAGAGTGGTAGAACTGTCAAGGTGCACTGGTATACCACCGAAGCCTCGATGTCATTAACCAGAAAAATCTGAATCTCACTGGTAAGGGAGTCGCTCGGCTTTTCGACGCGAAGAAGACGGTATCCAGGAAGCAGGACGCGTTCGATGCGCTGACCGATATCGATCAAACTTACGGCGTCGCGGAGAGAGCGATACGCCTCGGCATGATCAACAGCAGACACCATAGTCATGAATACCTCCTAGGGAAACTCCGAACAAGTTGCCCATCAGCCGGAAATGGACGGCTTGAGGATGCCGAAAGGCCCGATTTTCAGCCGCTGATTATTAGATAACCAAGGCAACGCCTTGGTTATCTGCCCTCACGGGCGCA
>NZ_JAMYDZ010000066.1:0-1022 GCF_024129905.1 Pseudomonas sp. 21LCFQ010
ATTGAGGCCTCTAAATCCTTCACGCTGACATGAGCCTGGCGCTTGATCCATTTCTCGCTCAGTGTTGAGAAGAAACGCTCCACCAGATTCATCCATGAGGCAGACGTGGGGGTGAAATGGATGCTGTAACGAGGACGTGCGGCCAGCCACGCTTTGACCTTGTCGGTCTTGTGCGTTGCGTAGTTGTCCATAATCAGATGGATCGGCACATCGCTCGGTACCGAGGCATCTACCTCTTTGAGAAACGATAGAAATTCGACACTGCGATGTTGGCGCTTTAACCGACCAATGACTTCGCCCGTTGCTACATCCAGAGCCGCAAACAGAGAAGTCGTCCCATGGCGCTTGTAATCGTGCGTGCGTGTCGCAGGATTTCCAAGCGCTAAAGGCAGCCCTGGTTGTGTGCGGTTCAACGCCTGGATCTGACTTTTCTCATCAACACATAACACCAGTGCTCTCTCAGGCGGGTTCAAATAAAGGCCCACGATGTCCTGCACTTTGTCGACGAAAAGCGGATCGGTAGAAAGCTTGAAGGTTTTCTCCAGGTGAGGTTTGATCCCGAAGGCATGCCAGATACGCATCACGCTAGCCGGAGATATTCCTGTTTCCCGACTCATTTGCCGGGTACTCCAATGGCTGGCGTCTTCGGGTTTGCTCTTCAGAACCTGATCAACCACCTTCTGCACTTGTTCATCACTGATTGTGCGCGGACGGCCCGAACGATGCTCATCATTCAGGCCAATCAGCCCCCATTTTGAAAAGCGCGTCCGCCACCGCGAGACCACGTCCTTGCTGACGTTGAGGCGCTGGGCAATGGCATTTCCAGATTCGCCCTCTGCGCATGCCAGGATAATTTCGGCACGAACGCAGGCATCCTGCGCGCCCTTACGCTGTTTAACGCGGCGTAGAAGCTCGGCTTTTTCGGCTTCAGACAAGACAATGACAGTCGCTGGTCGGCCCATATAAATGCTCAGCTCTCACGAGTGGGTTTCAAATGAGCATAGACCATATTTTCATTGGTA